>JBDUCV010000111.1:0-4424 GCA_040003255.1 Actinomycetota bacterium | reverse complement strand
CCACAGTGGCGAAGGCGAAGTTCGAGCGGACGAAGCCGCACGTCAACATCGGCACGATCGGTCACATCGACCACGGCAAGACGACGCTGACGGCGGCCATCTCGCGCACGCTGCACGACAAGTTCCCGACGCTGAACCCTGACACTCAGGCGTTCGACCAGATCGACAAGGCGCCCGAGGAGCGGCAGCGCGGTATCACCATCTCGATCGCGCACATCGAGTACCAGACCGAGAAGCGCCACTACGCGCATGTCGACTGCCCCGGCCATGCTGACTACATCAAGAACATGATCACGGGTGCGGCCCAGATGGACGGCGCGATCCTAGTCGTGGCCGCCACCGACGGTCCGATGCCGCAGACCAAGGAGCACGTGCTGCTCGCTCGTCAGGTCGGTGTGCCTTACATCGTCGTGGCGCTGAACAAGGCCGACATGGTCGACGACGAGGAAATCCTCGAACTCGTCGAGCTCGAGGTCCGCGAGCTGCTCAACCAGTACGAGTTCCCGGGCGACGACGCCCCGATCGTGCGGGTGTCCGCTCTCAAGGCCCTCGAGGGTGACCCGGAGTGGTCCGAGAAGGTCATGGAACTGATGACCGCGGTCGACGACGCGATCCCCCAGCCCGAGCGGGAGACCGAGAAGCCGTTCCTGATGCCGGTCGAGGACGTGTTCACGATCACCGGCCGCGGCACGGTCGTCACCGGTCGCATCGAGCGCGGTGTGCTGAAGGTCAATGAGACGGTTGACATCGTCGGCATCCACCCGACCAAGCAGACCACCACGGTCACTGGCATCGAGATGTTCCGCAAGCTGCTCGACGAGGGCCGCGCGGGCGAGAACGTCGGCCTGTTGCTGCGTGGCATCAAGCGTGAGGACGTCGAGCGGGGTCAGGTCGTGATCAAGCCGGGCACCTCGACGCCGCACACCAACTTCGAGGCCACCGTCTACATCCTCTCGAAGGACGAGGGCGGCCGGCACACGCCGTTCTTCAACAACTACCGCCCGCAGTTCTACTTCCGCACCACCGACGTGACCGGTGTCGTGACCCTCCCCGAGGGCACCGAGATGGTCATGCCGGGCGACAACACCGAGATGTCGGTCGCGCTGATCCAGCCGATCGCCATGGAGGAAGGCCTGCGCTTCGCCATCCGCGAGGGTGGCCGCACCGTCGGTGCCGGCCGAGTCACCAAGATCGTCAAGTAAAACAAGCGGATCGCGCTGCAGACCCGCTTGGTTCAGTTACCAGCCGCGCGGCTTCAGATTCGGATAACTCAATAGGACTCACCCAGGTGCTTGGTCGCCTGGCCACACACCTGGGTGGGTCAGCAATCTGCTCCGGCGCAGCCGCGAGCTTGAACCTGCAGTACCCACGACAGTGAAGGTGAGCTAGCCACCATGGCGGGACAGAAGATCCGCATCCGGCTCAAGGCCTACGACCACGAGGCGATCGACGCCAGCGCGCGCAAGATCGTCGAGACCGTCACCCGCACGGGTGCGCGGGTCGTCGGGCCGGTGCCGTTGCCGACCGAGAAGAACGTGTACTGCGTCATCCGCTCGCCTCACAAGTACAAGGACAGCCGCGAGCACTTCGAAATGCGCACGCACAAGCGGCTCATCGACATCCTCGATCCGACGCCCAAGACGGTCGACGCGCTCATGCGTATCGACCTGCCGGCCAGCGTCGACGTGAACATCCAGTAACCAGCGGAGATCTGACATCCATGGCTAAGCAGACACAGGGCATCCTGGGCGAGAAGCTCGGCATGACCCAGGTCTTCGACGAGAACAACCGGATCGTGCCGGTGACCGTCGTTAAGGCCGGGCCGTGCGTCATCACCCAGATCCGCACACAGGAGAAGGACGGTTACACAGCCGTCCAGCTCGCCTATGGCCAGATCGACCCACGCAAGGTCACCAAGCCGGTATCGGGTCACTTCAAGGCTGCCAACGTCACGCCGCGGCGCCACCTCGTCGAGGTGCGCACCGACTCGGTCGACGGCTACCAGGTCGGCGCCGAACTCGGTGCCGATCTGTTCACCGCCGGCGACGAGGTCGATGTCACCGGTACCACCAAGGGCAAGGGCACCGCGGGCGTTATGAAGCGCTACGGCTTCAAGGGTCTGGGCGCCGGGCACGGCACGCAGCGCAAGCACCGTTCGCCGGGTTCGATCGGCGCCTGTGCGACGCCCGGTCGGGTTTTCAAGGGCCTGCGGATGGCTGGGCGGATGGGTCACGAGCGGCAAACCACGCAGGGTCTGACCGTGCACAAGGTCGACGCCGAGCGCGGTCTGCTGCTGATCACCGGCGCGGTCCCCGGCCCCAAGGGCGGCCTCGTGCTCGTCCGTTCGACGGTGAAGGGACTCTGACATGACGCTCTCCGTCACGCTCGAGAAGCCCGGCCAGGCCAAGGCCGGCAAGGCCGAGAAGATAGAGTTGCCCGCCGAAATTTTCGAAGTGCAGACCAACGTCGCCCTGATCCACCAGGTCGTCGTCGCCCAGTTGGCGGCGGCCCGGCAGGGCACGCACTCCACCAAGACGCGCGGCGAGGTCCGCGGCGGCGGCAAGAAACCGTATCGGCAGAAGGGCACCGGCCGCGCCCGTCAGGGTTCCACCCGTGCCCCCCAGTTCGTCGGTGGCGGCGTCGTCCACGGCCCACAGCCGCGAAACTATGAGCAGCGGACGCCGAAGAAGATGAAGGCGGCCGCGTTGCGAGGCGCCTTGTCGGATCGGGCCCGCAACGACCGGGTCCACGTCGTATCCTCACTCGTCTCGGGCGACGTGCCCTCGACCAAGGCCGCAGCGGCGACGCTGGCCAAGGTGAGCGGGGCGCGACACATCCTGCTCGTGGCCGAGCGGGGCGATGAGCTCACCTGGAAGAGCCTGCGCAACGTCGAAACCGTGCACCTGCTCGAGCCCGGGCAGCTCAACACCTATGACGTGCTGGTGAGCGACGACGTCGTGTTCACGCAGGCCGCGCTCGAGGCGTTCCTGGCCGGCCCGCGTACCGGCAAGTCGGCCATGGGCGCAGCAGGCAGCACCGAGGTCGATGCGTTGATCGACGACGCAAGCGACGACGACGCCGAGACCGAGGAGCAGAGCTGATGTTCGACGACCCACGTGACGTGCTTCTCGCTCCGGTGATTTCGGAAAAGAGCTACGGCCTGCTGGACGAGAACAAGTACACGTTCGACGTCCACCCGCTGGCCAACAAGACCCAGATCAAGATCGCGGTCGAGAAGGTATTCGACGTAAAGGTCACCGACGTCAACACCCTCAACCGGCAGGGCAAGCGCAAGCGCACCCGCTTCGGCTACGGCCGGCGCAAGAGCATCAAGCGTGCCGTGGTCACGCTGCGCGCGGGCGACCGGATCGACGTGTTCGGCCAGATTGGTAGCTGACAATGGGTATCCGTAAGTACAAGCCGACAACGCCGGGACGGCGCGGCGCGAGCGTAGCCGACTTCGTCGAGGTAACCCGCGACGCGCCAGAGAAGTCGCTGGTTCGCCCGCTGCACAACCGCGGCGGCCGCAACAACTCCGGCAGGATCACCACCCGACACCAGGGCGGCGGCCACAAGCGGGCGTACCGGTTAATCGACTTCCGCCGGCACGACAAGGACGGTGTGCCGGCCAAGGTCGCGCACATCGAGTACGACCCGAACCGCACCGCTCGCATCGCCTTGCTGCACTACGCCGACGGCGAGAAGCGCTACATCATCGCGCCGCGACTGCTGAAGCAGGGCGACACGATCGAGAACGGTCCGCGTGCCGACATCAAGCCGGGCAACGCCCTGCCGCTGCGCAACATCCCGGTCGGCACCGTGGTGCACGCGATCGAGTTGCGGCCCGGCGGCGGCGCCAAGATCGCCCGGTCCGCCGGTGCGAGTGTGCAGCTCGTCGCGAAGGAAGGTGCCTTCGCCCAGCTGCGTATGCCGTCGGGCGAGATCCGCAACGTCGACGTGCGCTGCCGCGCAACGGTCGGTGAGGTCGGCAACGCCGAGCAGTCCAACATCAACTGGGGCAAGGCCGGCCGAATGCGGTGGAAGGGCAAGCGCCCGACCGTCCGCGGTGTGGCCATGAACCCGGTCGACCACCCGCACGGTGGTGGCGAGGGCAAGACGTCCGGTGGACGTCACCCGGTCAACCCCGGCGGCAAGCCCGAGGGCCGCACCCGCCGTCACAAGGCGAGCGACTCGCTGATCGTCCGCCGTCGTCGTACCAACAAGAAGCGCTAGAGGTCAGGTCATGCCACGCAGTGTCAAGAAGGGTCCGTTCGTAGACGACCACCTGCTCAAGAAGGTGGACGACAACAACGACAAGAACTCCAAGAGCGTGATCAAGACGTGGTCACGGCGCTCGACGATCATCCCGGACATGCTCGGGCACACGATCGCCGTGCACGACGGCCGCAAGCATGTCCCGGTGT
>JBDUCV010000054.1:0-15052 GCA_040003255.1 Actinomycetota bacterium | reverse complement strand
GTAGCGCTCGTAGATCACGCGCGAGCCGAACGTCCTGGTCTCGACCAGGTCTAGCCGAACGTCTTCGGTGACCGGCGGCAGGAAGGGCGTGCCGCCACCGACGACGACCGGATTGCGGAACATGCGCAGCTCGTCGACGAGGCCGAGCTCGATCGCTGCCGCGGCCAGGCCGGCGCCGCCGATCGAGACGTCCTTGTCGGTCGCGTCGAGCGCCGCAGCGGCCTCCTCGGCCACCGACGCCTCGGCGAGCCGGGCGTTGCCCTGAACGCTGTCGAGCGTGCGGCTGAAGACGACCTTCGGGATAGCGCACCAGACGTCGGCGAACGCGGCCCCGAGCTCGTTGTCGCGCATCGACGGATCCGTCTCCCACGGCAGCATGGTCTCGTAAAGCCTGCGGCCGCACAGATAGCCGCCGAGCTCGCGTGTCTGCGCGATGTGGAAACGAAACTGCTCCTCGTTAGGGACCGTCCACCCGAACGCGCCCGCGCGGTCGGCGATAAAGCCGTCCACCGAGACGCTCATCGAGTAGATCAGCATGGCTTCAAGCTCATCGCACCGGAGCGACGGACGATGATCGCGATGAAGTTCACCATTGAGCTTGACATCGGGTTCTCCTTCTTCTGCAGGTTGCTCTGCCACAGCTAGTGACCGATCGCGAGACGAAAACTCATCGTCGTGGGCGGTCCAAGCGACCGTACGGCCATTGCCGACGCCGCACTGAGATCCCGGGAGCGGAACGCTTGCAGGGCAGCTCGTCCCGCAGACGGACCGCCGAGCGGGCGCGTCAGGCGAGGTGGCCAAATCCCGAGCCGAGTGAGACGGGGGCGTCCCGCATGACCCGCCCGGTGGGGGTGTCTCGGTGACCGCCAGAATCCGCCGGGCGCTAAGCGGGACGGTCGTCACGAGCCGAGGTAGCTCTGGCGTGGCGTCCGGTCACCGATCGCCTGGTGCGGCCGCACGCGGTTGTAGATGTCACGGAAACGCGCGGTCTCCGAGGATGCGTTCGGCCTCGGCGACAGCGGCGTCAAGACAGGCGAGCGCGTCCGAGCCGCGCCCGGTCGGGGTGATCTTGGCGGCGAGGCACTACTTGGTGGCGTAGTCAATGACGGCGCAGATCCGCCAGATCCCGCCGGACGGTGTCTCGAACTCGCTGCAGTCGGGTCTGCCAGACCCGGTTCCGCTCGGTGGGCGGCTCGTGGAACACCTTGCGCCGCAGCGCGGTCCAGGACTTGCGATCGGCCGGAACCCCCGCGGCAGCAGCAGCCCCCGGCGCCGTAGTGCCCGCTCGACCGTTGAGGTCGACATCTCGTGGCCGTCGGCCCGCACCATCGCCGCGATCTTGCGATGACCCACGCCGGCCAGTCGCTCGCGTACTTCGCGGCCAGCGCCTCGACCGCATCGACTGCGGGTGTCGGCACGGCCCCTTGACCGGCTCGTCACCGGCTCGGAGCTTGGCGAGGCGGCAGCGGTAGGTGCGTTCGGGGATGCCGGCCAGACAGGCGAACCTCGCGACCGGCAGCTCGGCTGCCGCTCTCAGGGTCTCGAGGTCTGGGAAGGGACCTGGTCGACGTACTCCGACCCTTTCTGCCAGATCCGCAGCTGCACCGTCGCCTCGGCCAGCGCCAGCTTCAGTTCCTGGATCTCGGCCCGCTGTCTGCGTTCGACGAAGTTGCCGCGGCCGTTGCCCTTGCCGCCGGGCATCCCGTCTTCCATCGCGGCCTTGCCGGCGTCGACGAAGCGGTTGCGCCACCGATTGATCGACTCCGCCGACACACCATGGCGCCTCGCTGCCTCGGCGATCGTCGTCTCGCCTGCCATGACGGCCAGCACGATCTGCAACCGCGTCTCGACCGGCACCGGGTCGTCCGATCTACTCAAGATCATTGCTCCTGTCACGGTCCCGCTCGGAAAACCTGCCAACAATCTTGACGCACTACATGGTTGACAACTCGAACATATGTTCGAATACTGACGGCATGGCCTGGCAGAACCCGCCGATTCCGTGGCACGAGCTGGAACGCCAGCTGTCCGGCCGTCCCGCACCTACCCGTCCAGTGCCCGGCCGGGTGAGCGTCACCGGCGACGGAGGCGACTCTCCCGCTTGGTCGCGTAAGCGCGCGGCCTACGAGCCGACCTCGATCAGGTCGGCTAGCGAGCCGTCGATCCCGTACGCCGAGCTGCATGCGCACTCGTCGTTCAGTTTCCTCGACGGAGCGAGTTCACCCGAGGAGATGGCCGAGGAGGCGGTGCGGCTCGGGCTCGAGGCACTCGCCATCACCGATCACGACGGCATGTACGGCGTGGTCCGCTTCGCCGAAGCTGCCGACGCACTGGGGTTGGCGACGATGTTCGGCGCCGAGCTGTCCCTCGATGTGCCGATGCCGGCCACTCAGGCCGAGCGGATGATCGCCGCACGGGTGGGGATTCCCGACCCGCCCGGACAGCATCTGCTTGTGCTGGCCCGCGACCCCGAGGGGTACGCCAGCCTCAGCCGGGCCATCAGTGCGGCTCAGCAGCGCGGGGGCGCCAAGGGCCGGCCGGTGTACGACCTGGACGAGCTGACCGCCGTGGCCGACGGTCGCTGGCTGATCCTCACCGGTTGCCGCAAAGGTCCGCTGCGCCAAGCGCTCGAGGCCGGTGGCCACGGCACGTTCGGCCCTGAGCCGGCACGTGCGACGCTGGCTGAGCTGGTCGACCGGTTCGGGCGCGACAACCTCGCCGTCGAGCTGACCCATGCCCTCGACCCGCTCGCCGACGAACGTTACGACGCGCTCGCCCGGCTGGCCGAGCAGTCGGGTGTGCCGATCGTCGCCACTACGGCGGCGCACTATCACGCGCCACCTCGTCGCCCGCTGGCCACCGCCATGGCGGCGGTCCGGGCGCGCAGCAGCCTGGACGAAATCGACGGCTGGCTGCCTGCGTGGAGTGACCAGCATCTGCGCTCGGGCGCCGAGATGGCAGCGCGCTTCGCCCAATGGCCCGGCGCCGTCGAGCGGGCGGCACTGCTGGGCAAGGAGCTGACCTTCCCGTTACGACTGATCGCCCCGCAGCTGCCGCCGTTCCCGGTCCCGCCGGGCTACACCGAGATGACCTACCTGCGTGAGCTCGCGTACGCCGGCGCCGTCGAGCGGTACGGCCCGCCCGACAACGACCACGCCCGCAAGGCACATGCCCAGATCGAGCACGAGCTGGCGATCATCGATCAGTTGGGGTTTCCCGGCTACTTCCTGGTGGTGTGGGAGATCGTTCGGTTCTGCAAGTCCCGGGGCATCCTCTGCCAGGGCCGGGGATCGGCAGCGAACTCCGCCGTTTGCTTCGCCATCGGCATCACCGCGGTCGACGCGGTGCGTTACGAGCTGTTATTCGAACGCTTTCTCGCCCCCGAACGCGACGGCGCACCCGACATCGACATCGACATCGAGTCCGACCGGCGAGAGGAGGCGATCCAGCACGTCTACGAGCGTTACGACCGCGACCACGCCGCGCAAGTTGCCAACGTGATCACCTACCGACCCAAGTCCGCCATCCGTGACGTCGCCAAGGCGCTGGGCTACTCCCCGGGCCAGCAGGACGCTTGGAGCAAGCAGGTCGAGATGGGCTACTACTGGACGCCCGAGACGTTCGCCGAGATTGCCGACGATGCCGAGGACGCGGTTCCACCTACTGTCATCTTGCTGGCCAACGAACTGCAGAACGCCCCGCGACACCTCGGCATCCACTCCGGCGGAATGGTCATCTGCGACCGTCCGGTGGTCGAGGTCTGCCCGGTCGAATGGGGACGGATGCCCGGCCGCACCGTCCTGCAGTGGGACAAGGACGACTGTGCGGCGATCGGACTGGTGAAGTTCGACCTGCTGGGCCTGGGCATGCTCTCGGCGCTGCATTACTGCTTCGACTTCATCGAGCAGTGGCACGGGGTGCGCTACGACCTGCATGAGGTGCCGCCCGAGGATCCGCTCGTCTACGACATGCTCTGCCTGGCAGACACCGTCGGGGTATTCCAGATCGAGTCCCGCGCGCAGATGGCCACCTTGCCGCGGCTCAAGCCACGCCGGTTCTACGACCTGGTCATCGAGATCGCGCTGATCCGACCGGGACCCATCCAGGGCGAGTCGGTGCATCCCTACATCCGTCGCAGGCACGGACTCGAAGACGTCACCTACCCGCATCCCAAACTGGAAAAGCACCTGAAGAAAACGCTCGGTGTGCCGCTGTTCCAAGAACAGCTGATGCAGCTGGCCATCGACTGCGCCGGCTGCTCACCGGCCGAGGCCGACCAGGTTCGCCGGGCGATGGGCTCCAAGCGGTCGCACGAAAAGATGGAGGCACTGCGGCAGCGGCTCTACGACGGGATGACCGCCAACGGCATCACCGGAGCGGTGGCCGACGACATCTACAACAAGATCAAGGCGTTCGCCGCGTTCGGCTTCGCCGAGAGCCACTCGATCAGTTTCGCGTTCCTGGTTTACGCCTCGTCCTGGCTCAAGCTCTACCATCCGGCGGCGTTCTGCGCCGCGCTGCTCAACGCCCAGCCGATGGGGTTCTACTCACCGCAGACGCTGGTGCACGACGCGAAACGGCACGGGGTCGTGATGCGCGGTCCCGACGTCAACCTGTCCGCCGCGCTGGCCTGCCTCGAGGCGTGCGCTGACGGCTCCTACTCCGGCCCCGGTCCGGCGCAACCCGCCGTCCGGCTCGGCCTGTCCAGCGTGCGGACGATCGGCACCGAGCTGGCCGAGCGAATCGTGGCCGACCGCGACGCGCACGGGCCGTTCACGACGATGGCCGACCTGTCCCGACGGGTAGGACTCGCGGTCAACCAGGTCGAGGCGCTGGCCACCGCCGGTGCGTTCGACGGCATCGTCGTCGGACGCCGCGACGCGCTGTGGGCTGCCGGCGCGGTGGCGTCAGCGCGTCCGGGCCAGCTGGACGTGGCGACCTTCGACGAGGCGAGAACTCCGGCGTTGCCTGCGATGACCGAGCCCGAGCAGCTGATGGCCGACCTGTGGGCCACCGGTATCACCCGCGACAGCTATCCCACTGCATTGCTGCGCGGCCGGCTCGATGCCCTCGGGGTGGTCACCGCGGTCGGGCTGCGATCACTTGATGACCGAACCCGGGTCACTGTCGGCGGGGTTGTGACGCACCGGCAACGGCCCGCCACCGCGCGCGGCGTCACCTTCCTCAACCTGGAGGACGAAACGGGCATGGTGAACGTGATCTGCGACCCGGTCGTCTGGACCCGGCATCGCCGGGTGGCCCGCGAATCCGGCGGATTGCTCATCCGGGGGATGCTCGAACGTGCCGACGGTGTGATCAACGTGGTCGCCGAGCGGATCGAGAAACTGCCGATGGGCATGCGCACCACGTCCCGGGATTTCCATTGAAGCGCCCGCATTCCCGGCGATCTTCCTGCTCTCCTGACGCCATGGCGCAGTCCTATGAAGATCATCCGACGGTCGACTGATGGGCGAACTGCGATGGCAGTTGACCGACGAGGAACGCGACGGGCAACTCGCCCTGTTCGGCATCGACGGACTGATCGGCCCACAACGCGGCACCGGCCGGCTGTCAGGACTGGAGTTCCTGCATGTCGCCGCTAAGCAGATCCTCAACCCGGTGCCAGCGTTATCCCGCATGCCATTCCGCTGGACGATCAATGTCTATCGGGGATGCAGCCATGCGTGTCGCTACTGCTTCGCTCGGCCGACGCATGAGTATCTCGGCCTCAGTCTGGGCGAGGACTTCGACCGCAAGATCGTCGTCAAGGTGAACGCGGTGGAAAAGGTCCGGGCGGAGCTAGCTGCCCCGGGATGGACGGGCGAGCCGATCGCGATGGGCACCAACACCGATCCCTACCAGCGCAGCGAAGGGAAATACCGGCTCACTCGGGGCGTGGTCGAGGCGCTCGCCGAGCACGCCAACCCGTTCTCGATCCTCACCAAGTCTGCGCTCGTCACCCGCGACCTCGACGTGCTGGTCGCGGCGGCCCGCCGCGCCGACGTGACCGTCAACTTCTCCATTCCTACGCTGGACGAGGCGGTCTGGCGGGCCACCGAGCCCGGCACACCAAACCCGCAGCGGCGAATCGACGCGATGCGCCAGGTCGCGGCGGCCGGTATCAAGACCGGTGCCCTGATCGCGCCCGTGCTGCCCGGCCTCAGCGACCGTCCTGACCAAGTGGCCGAGGTCGTGCGGGCGGTCCAGGGCGCTGGTGGCCGCGTCCTCGGCGCGATGGCGCTGCATCTGCGGCCCGGTACCCGCGAACACTTCCTGACCTGGCTGGCCGAGCACGACCCGACGCTGCACGCCAGCTATCTGCGCCGCTACGCCACCAGCGACTACGCGCCGCACCGCTATACCGATCGATTGCGGGCGATGGTCGCCGACGCGCAGAGCTCCTCGACCCTTCCGGTCTCCGTGCGCGCTGGCTAGCGTGTGTAACGATCATCGTCGGCCAGCTCGGCAACCGGATCGAGGTATGCAGATGAAGATCTCCGACATCCTGCGTCACAAAGGCACAGAGGTCGTGACCATTGGGTCCGGGGAACCGATCCGTGGCGTGCTGGCCTTGCTCGCCGAACACAACGTCGGCGCCCTGGTGGTAGTCGATGACGACGACGTTGTCGGAATCGTGTCCGAACGCGACATCGTCCGGAAACTGCACGAACGTGGCGATGAGGTTCTTCAGGACTCGGCGAGCGGTCTCATGACCGCGCCGATCCTCAGCTGCGCTCCCCACGACCCGGTCGAGACGATCGCGGCGACCATGACCGACAACCGAATCCGGCATATGCCAGTGCTCAACGACGGCCGGCTCGCCGGCATCGTCACGATTGGGGATGTGGTGGCCGGCCAGATCCGGCAGCTGGCACAGGACCGCGACCAACTGGAGAACTACATCACCAAGGGGTGACGATCACCGGTTGGCTTCGCCCGGCCGCTGCCCGGGGTAGGGCTGGGTATATCCCGGCTGCTGATAGCCCTGCGGCGGGTACCCAGGCTGCGGGAGCTGTTGCGGCTGGGCAGCGCCGGACTGCTGCTGCGGTCCGGACTGCCCGGTGTAGGCAACCCGCGCCCGCCGATCGTGGTCCTCTTCAATCAGCCGGTTGATCATCTGCTGCATATCCGACGAGCGCGGAATGTCTTCGAGGGTCTCCTGACCATGCTCGCCAGCGGACTCGATCGTGATACTGCCGGCCCGGACGACGCGATCCCAGAGCGACTGGGAGAATCCCACGTCGCTGATCCGCTGCAACGAGATGTCACGCCCGACGTGGTGCAGGACGCCTCGGCGGATCAGCACCCGGTGCGTCGTGAAGATGTAATGCGTGGTCCGCCAACGGATCAGCGGACCTAACGTCAGCCAGGACAGCAACACCAGACCGACGACGATGATCGCGATCAGCAGCACGTTATGCGCACCGCCCGTCGGTAGATACGCGATACCCGCTCCGGCCAGGGCACAGATCACTACGAACCAGAACAAGGCGGGGACCAGGGTGATCCAGTGCGGATGCAAGTGTTCGACGACGCGCTCGTCGTCGGCGAGGATCTTCTCGGGGTAGCTCACGTGCGCTGCCCTCCTGTGGCGCGGGCGCTGGGATGCGCAGCCGGATTCGGTGCGTTGCAGTCACGCTAGCGGGTCGCAGGACGAAGGTGCGCAACATCGCCCGCCGCGATCACTCGCTCGTTGCCTGCGCCCACGTCGAGCACCAGCCGACCGTCGGCATCCACGCCGGTAGCGGTCGCCTCGATGAGCGCGCCGTCCGTGCCGGTAACCGCGACTCGGCGGCCGATCGTGGCGCAATGGCGCCGGTAATCGGCGGCGAGTCCGCACCGCTCGGCGTCCCCGCCAGCAGCCAGCCAGTCGCGGTACCGCTGCCCGAGCCGGCCGAGGACGTCGACCAGCAGCGCCGAACGGTCAGCCGAGCCGCCCGCCAGGACGAGCGACGTCGCGGTCGGAACCGGCAATTCGTCCTGAGTGGTGTTGACGTTGAGTCCGATGCCCAGCACGACCGCGTCGCCCGCGACCTGCGCGAGCAGGCCCGCCGCCTTGGCGGGCCTCGGGCCGACGAGCAGGTCATTCGGCCACTTCAACATCGCGCCTACGCCCACCCGAGCCACCGCATCACGTAGCGCTACCCCGGCGAGGAGCGGCAACCAGCCCCAGGTCCCGGTCGGGGTGGTGGGTCGCAGCAGCACGGAGAACGTCAGCGCGGACCGGGCCGGGCTGACCCACGTCCGCTCGAGGCGCCCACGTCCGGCCGTCTGGTGCTCCGCGACGAGGACGGCACCCTCGGCGGTGGTATCCGCGGTTGCCAACAGATCCGCGTTCGTGGAGCGCGTCGCGTCGATGATCGCGATCTGCGTCCATGGCGGCGCGAGCGCTGTGCCAACCAGCGCGCGGTCGAGCCCCGGACGCTCGGGTGGGATCACCCGCGCAGGGTAGAACGCCGACCGACCGGCACGCCCGCGCACCACGACTAGGCTGCCGATCCATGGCAGCAGAGCCGGTGCCCGGTCGAGACGATCCCGATCCGCACACCACGGCGGGCAAGCTCGCCGACCTGGAACGGCGCTATGACGAGGCAGTGCACGCCGGATCCGCACGGGCGATAGAGAAGCAGCACGCCAAGGGCAAGAAAACCGCCCGGGAACGAATCTCGGTGCTCCTCGATGAGGGTTCGTTCATCGAACTCGACGAATTCGCCCGCCACCGCTCCACGACCTTCGGCATGGAGCACAACCGTCCGTTCGGCGACGGCGTGGTCACCGGCTACGGCACGGTGGACGGCCGCCCAGTATGTGTTTTCAGCCAGGACGTCACCGTGTTCGGCGGAAGTCTCGGCGAGGTCTACGGCGAGAAGATCGTCAAGGTACTTGACTTCGCGCTGAAGAACGGCTGCCCCATCATCGGCATCAACGAGGGCGGCGGCGCGCGGATCCAAGAAGGCGTCGTCAGCCTCGGGCTCTACGGCGACATCTTTTACCGCAACGTGCAGGCGTCCGGCGTGATCCCGCAGATCTCGCTCATCATGGGTGCGGCCGCCGGCGGCCACGTGTACTCGCCCGCCTTGACCGACTTCATCATCATGGTCGACAAGACCTCGCAGATGTTCATCACCGGACCAGACGTGGTCAAGACCGTCACCGGCGAGGACGTCACCCTCGAGGAACTCGGCGGCGCGCGCACGCACAACACCACCAGCGGCAACGCGCACTACCTGGCGCAGGACGAGGACGACGCGATCGGCTACGTCAAGGCATTGCTGTCTTACCTGCCGAGCAACAACCTCGACCCAGTGCCGGTGTACGACACCGACATCGAGGTGGACATCGACGAAAGCGATGCCTTCCTCGACACCTTCATTCCGGATTCGGCGAATCAGCCCTACGACATGCACCAGATCATCGAGCACCTGCTCGACGACGGTGACTTTCTCGAGGTGCAGGCGCTGTTCGCACCGAACATTGTCGTCGGCTTCGGCCGGATCGAGGGCTACCCGGTCGGCGTCGTCGGCAATCAGCCGACCCAGTTTGCCGGCTGCCTGGACATCAACGCCTCGGAGAAGGCTGCCCGTTTCGTGCGCACCTGCGACGCGTTTAACATCCCGGTGCTGACCCTGGTCGATGTCCCGGGCTTCCTGCCGGGTACCGACCAGGAATGGAACGGCATCATCCGGCGCGGCGCAAAGTTGATCTACGCGTACGCCGAGGCCACCGTCCCCAAGATCACGATTGTCATCCGAAAGGCATTCGGCGGCGCGTACGACGTGATGGGCTCCAAGCACCTCGGCGCCGACGTCAACGTCGCGTGGCCAACCGCGCAGATCGCGGTGATGGGCGCGCAGGGTGCGGCCAACATCCTGTTCCGCCGGGAGCTGGCCGCGGCTGACGATCCGGAAGAGATGCGCGCCCGGATGGTGAGCGACTACGAAGACACCCTGGTCAACCCCTACGTCGCCGCCGAACGCGGCTATGTCGACTCGGTGATTCCGCCGTCACACACCCGCTCCTACGTGATCCGGTCACTGCGGATGCTGCGCAACAAGCGCCAGACCTTGCCGCCGAAGAAGCATGGAAACATCCCGCTGTGAACGAGCGTCGCAGCGACACAGACCCGCACAGCGAAGGGCCGGACGGCACGCCTGCGCTGCGGATCGTCCGCGGCGCGCCGACCGCTGAAGAAGTCGCGGTCGTAGCCGCGGTCGTATCGGCGGTGAGTGCACCGCCGGCGGCAACCCCGTCAGCCTCGCGCATGGGCCAGTGGAACGACCCCGGGCATAGCCACCGCCGCTATCAACCGGCCGGTCCCGGCGGTTGGCGCGCCGCGCGGGGTTGACGAGCGTGAACGGGCGAACGCGCTCGGCCCGGGTGTCGACGTCGGGAAACCGGGGCCCGGCGCGGTGCGCCATGCTGGGTATATGCAGCAGTTCGCGGACCCGGCGGAACTCTCGACAGCCATCGAACGCACCGGCTACCTGCCCGACGAGGGCATCGCCACGGCCGCGTACCTGGCAGTGCGCATGCACCGCCCGTTGTTCCTCGAGGGCGACGCCGGTGTCGGCAAGACCGCGCTGGCGCACGCCCTCGCGCAGGTCACCGGGGCGAGGTTGGTGCGGTTGCAGTGCTATGAAGGCATCGACGCCTCGCAGGCGCTCTACGACTGGGACTTCGCCCGTCAGGTGCTCCATCTGCGCGCCGCCGAGACATCCGGCGTCGCCGACGCCGCCGAGCTCGAACGCTCGCTCTACGACCGCAGGTTCTTGATCGCCCGGCCGATCCTGCAGGCCATCGAGCACAGTCCGTCCGTGCTGCTGATCGACGAGATCGACCGAGCCGACGACGAGTTCGAGGCATTCCTGCTCGAAGCACTTGCCGATAACGCGGTGACGATTCCCGAGCTGGGCACCATTCGGGCCGAGACGCCGCCGCTCGTCGTCCTCACGTCCAACCGCACGAGGGAGGTGCACGACGCACTGAAGCGGCGCTGCCTGTACCACTGGATCGGCCATCCGTCCTACGAGCGGGAGATCGCGATCATCCGCCGGCGGCTGCCCGAGGTCACCGAGCGGCTGGCGCAGGACGTCGCCCGGGCCACCGGCCGGTTGCGCCGGGCCGACCTGCTCAAGCCACCCGGTGTTGCCGAGGCACTGGACTGGGCCGAGGCATTGCATCTGCTCGGCGCCCGTCAGCTCGATCCGGAACGCGCCGCGGCGACGCTGGGGGCGGTGCTGAAGTACCACGAAGACGCGGTCCGGGTGCGCGACTCGGTGCTGGCCGAGATCGTCGGCGGATAGCGATGGTTGCCCCGCTCGCGCCGATCCGCGAGGTCGCCGAGGTCGTCCTCGGCTTCGCCGGGACCCTTCGCCGGGGCGGGGTGCCGGCGACCCCGGACCGGGTGCAGGCGATGATCGTCGCGCTGGACCACCTGGACGTGCTGGTCCCCGCGCAGGTCTACTGGGCCGGGCGGCTCACGTTGTGTGCTGATCCCGCCGACCTCGACCGCTACGACGCCGCGTTCGCGGCGTACTTCGGCGGACGCGCGGAGCCCCCCCGTACTCGGCTGGCTCCCCCGGTCCGGCGGGCCGCAATACCGTTCGAGCTGGACCGGCCCGACGAGATGTCGGCCGAGCGTGACGAGGACGAACCGCCGCGCGCCGTGAGCGCCAGCGAACACGAGGTGCTGCGGCATCGCGACGTCGCCGACCTGTCACTCGACGAGCGGGCGCGGCTGCGTCGGCTGTTCGATCTGCTCGCTCCTCGGGTGGGGCGTCGCCGGACCCGTCGCTACCGACCGGCCAATCGAGGCCGGATCGATCTCGATCGCACGGTTCGGCTGATGCTGCGCGAGGGCGGCGAACCGACCGAACTGGCCCGCCGGGCCCGTCGGCGCAAGCCGCGACGGCTGGTGATGCTGATCGACATCAGTGGATCGATGGCCCCCTATGCCGATGCCCTGCTGCGCTTCTCGCACGCCGCCACTCGCGCCTGCCCCGCCGGCACCGATGTCTTCACGCTGGGCACCAGGTTGACGCGCGTCACCCGCGAGCTGCGCAGGCGCGATCCCGATCGGGCGCTCGAAGCGGCAGGCGGCGCGATCCCGGATTGGAGCGGCGGTACCCGGCTGGGTGAGGCGATCAAGGCCTACCTGGACCGATGGGGTCAGCGCGGCAGCGCCCGCGGTGCGGTTGTCGTCCTGTGCTCGGACGGCTGGGAGCGCGGTGACCCAGCACTGCTGGGCGATCAGCTGCGGCGGCTGGCCCGACTGGCGCACTGTGTCGTGTGGGTCAACCCGCACAAGGGCAAGGATGGCTTCGCCCCGGTGACCGGCGGCATGCTGGCCGCACTGCCGCACATCGACGAGCTGGTCGCCGGGCACAGTTTCGCGTCGCTGGAAAGACTGGTGGAGGTGATCGCCGATGCGTGAGCGGAGATCATCGGCCAGCATCGGGCGTCGCAGCGCCAACGGCCGAAACCGGCCCTTGCGTCCGCACCGAATTGCGACTTCCCTGTGCTAGGGAGACAACTTCAGCGGGGAGGTTCGATGAGTCAAGTGACTGTGACGGTCGACGGGGTTGCTTATCGAGACGAAATCGAGCCTCGGTTGCTGTTGGTGCACTACCTGCGTGAGCGGCTGGGCAAGGTCGGCACCGTCGTCGGATGCGACACGAGTAATTGCGGTGCGTGCACCGTCTTGCTCGACGGCAAGAGCGTCAAGAGCTGCTCGGTGCTGGCGGTGCAGGTCGACGGGCGGGAGGTCACGACCGTCGAGGGTCTCGCCGGAGCCGACGGCGAGCTGCACGCCGTGCAGCGGGCATTCCATGAGGAACACGCGCTGCAGTGCGGGTTCTGCACGCCGGGGATGATGATGGCGGCCTGCGACCTGCTGCGCGAGAATCCGAACCCCACCGAGCAAGAGGTTCGCGAGGGCATCGAGGGCAACCTGTGCCGGTGTACCGGCTACCAGAACATCGTCAAAGCCGTGCAGGCTGCGGCCAAGAGCATGTCCGGAGCGACGTCATGACCGATGTACTCGCGCGTCCCGAGGCCGAGATCGGCCGGGCCCGCACCCGCAAGGAAGATGCGCACCTGATCACCGGGCGCACCACTTGGACCGACAACATGACCCTGCCGGGCCTGCTGCACCTGGCGATCCTGCGCAGCCCGATGGCTCACGCGAGGATCACGGCGGTCGACGTGTCCGACGCACGCAGCCGCCCCGGGGTGGTCGCGGCGTTCTCCGGCCAGGATTTCGCCGAGACGCAGGGCTCGATCCCGTGCGCCTGGCCGGTCACTCCGGACATGGTGAATCCCGGCCACCCAAGCCTCGCCGTGGATCAGGTCAACCACGTCGGCGAGGCCGTAGCGGTCGTCGTCGCCCGCGACAAGTACGCCGCGCAAGACGCCCTGGAAGCGATCGACGTCGACTACGACCCGCTGCCGCCGATCCTCAACATGGAAAACGCGCTCGCCGAGGGCGCCGATCTGGTGCACCCCAACACCGAGTCGAATCGCTCCTACACCTGGGCCTTCGAGTCCGGCGAAGCCGGCACCGGAGGTCCGATAGAGGACGCCCTGCGAGAAGCCCAGGTCACCGTGAAGCGCCGGTTCATCCAGCAGCGGCTCATTCCCGCCTTCATGGAACCGCGCTCGACCGTCGTCGCGCCCAACGGCGACGGCTTCACGATGTGGTCAGCGACCCAGGTGCCGCACATCCTGCGGCTGATGCTCGCACTGACCCTGGGCATCCCCGAGCACAAGGTGCGGGTGATCGCGCCCGACGTGGGGGGCGGATTCGGCGGCAAGCTACAGGTGACGCCGGAGGAGATCATCTGCACGCTCGTGGCCCGCAAGCTCGGCAAGCCGGTCAAGTACACCGAGTCGCGGTCGGAGTCGCTGATGAGCGCCCACCACGGCCGCGACCAGATCCAGGACATCACGCTCACCGCGACTCGCGACGGCAAGCTGACCGGCCTGGACGTGCACCTCTACGCCAACATGGGCGCCTACCTGCGACTCGTCAGCCCGGGAATACCGGTGCTCGGGGCGTTCATGTTCAACGCGATCTACAAGATTCCCGCGTACCGCTTCGTGTGCGAGGGGGTGTTCACGACCACCACCCCGACCGATGCCTATCGCGGCGCCGGGCGGCCAGAGGCCACCTTCGCCATCGAACGGATCATGGACGAGATGGCCGTCGAGCTCGGCACGGACCCGATGGAGCTGCGCCGCAAGAACTGGATCGCCCACGAGGAGTTCCCGTTCACCACCGTCTCGGGCCTCACCTACGACAGCGGCAACTACGAGGCCGCCACGGACAAAGCGCTGCAACTGATCGGCTGGGACGAGCTGCGTCGCGAACAGGCCGAACGCCGCGAACGCAACGACCCGGTGCAGCTGGGCCTTGGTATCTCAACATTCACCGAGATGTGCGGCCTGGCCCCGTCGCGGGTGCTCGGCTCGCTGAGCTATGGCGCGGGTGGATGGGAGAACGCGGCGATCAGGATGTTGCCCAGCGGCAAGGTCGAGGTCGTCACCGGCTCCAGCTCGCACGGGCAGGGCCACGAAACGGCGTGGAGCCAGATCGTCGCCGACCAGCTCGGCGTGCCGTTCGAGGACATCGAGGTGATCCACGGCGACACCCAGTCCGCACCCAAGGGGCTGGACACCTACGGTTCGCGGTCGCTGACCGTCGGGGGGATCGCTGTCGTCCAGGCGGCTGGCAAGGTAGTCGAGAAGGCGAAGGTCATCGCCGCCCACATGCTCGAGGCCAGTCCGGACGATGTCGAGTTCGACGGCGGGACGTTCAGCGTCAAGGGTTCGCCCGGTTCCGGTAAGACGATCCAGGAGATCGCACTCGCGGTATTCGCCGCGCACGACCTGCCCGATGGCGTCGAAGCCTCCCTGGACTCCGACGCGACATACGACCCGGAGAATTTCTCCTTCCCGCACGGCACGCACCTGTGCGCGATCGACGTCGACACCGAGACCGGCCGAGCGACGATCCGCAAGTACGTCTGCGTCGACGATATCGGCGAGGTGATCA
>JBDUCV010000012.1:0-44071 GCA_040003255.1 Actinomycetota bacterium | reverse complement strand
TCGGGCCGATCTCGACGACCTTGCCGAGGTACATGATCGCGATCCGGTCGCAGAAAAACCGCGCGCTGGCCAGATCGTGGGTGATGTAGAGGTAGGTCAACCCGAGGTCGCGCTTGAGCTCCTGTAGCAGGCCGAGGATTTTCGCCCGCACGCTCATATCAAGCATCGAGATCGGCTCGTCGGCGACCAGCAGCTCGGGTCCGAGCGAAATGGCCCGAGCGATGGCGGCGCGTTGCTTCTGCCCGCCAGACAACTCCGGCGGGTACTTCGGCATGAACCGCGTCGCCGGCGCTAGGCCGACGCGTTCGAGCGCATTCGCCACAGCCTGTTCGCGATCCTCGGCGTGCAGGCCGTGGATGCGCAGCGCGTCGCTGATCGCTCGTCCGATCGTCATGGATGGGTTGAGCGATGCGTGTGGGTCCTGGAAGACCATTTGGAGCCGGCGCCGCAAGGGACGCAGCCGAGATTCGCGCAGTCCGGTGAGTTCCTGGCCGTGGAAGGTGATGGTGCCCGCGGTCGGTGTGACCAGACCGAGCAGTGCGCGCCCGAGCGTGGACTTGCCCGAGCCTGACTCGCCCACCACGCCGAGCACCTCGCCAGCCGCAAGATCGAGGTCGACGCCGTCGACGGCACGCACCACGCCGGACGAGCGGCCGATCAATCGCGCCACCGCATTTGTACGCAGCGCGTAATGGACCTTCAGGCCGCGGACGGTGAGCAGCGCGGTCGCGGTGTCGGCTTTCGCGGTCGCGGTGTCAGGCTTCGTCGGCAACGGACACCTCCGCCCGCTGAAGAGGACGGCGCTGGTCGCTGCTCAATCGTCCATCGAGCAGCCAACAGTCGGCCACGTGGGTGGGGTCGCCGAACACCGGAGGCTGGCGATCGGGGCAGATCTGCATGGCGTGCTCGCAACGAGGGTGGAACCGGCAGCCGCTCGGCGGCGCGACCAGATCGGGCGGTGCGCCCGGGATCGAGTTCAGTTCCCGAGTCGACAGCGAGATCGTCGAACGCAGCAGCGCGCGCGTGTAGGGATGGCGCGGATCGGCGAACACCTCGCGCACCGGGCCCTGTTCGACGATCCGGCCTGCGTACATGACGGCCACCCGGTCACACGCCTCGGCGACGATGCCGAGGTTGTGCGTGATCAGCAGGATCGCCGGGGCGTAGCGCTGGCGGATGTCGGTCAAGATGTTGAGGATCTGCGCCTCGACCAGCACGTCCAAGGCGGTGGTTGGTTCGTCCGCCACGATGAACCGTGGTCGCAACGCGAGCGCCAGCGCGATCATGATGCGCTGCCGCATACCGCCGGAGAACTCGTGCGGGTAGTTGCGGTAACGGGTCGGCGGGATGCCTAGCGCCCGCAACGCGTCCAGCGCCCGGACCCGTGTCTCGGACTTGGACAGCTTGGGCTCGTGCACCTTGATCGCTTCGGTGAAGTGTTCGCTGATCCGCATCAAAGGGTCGAGCCTGGTCATCGGCTCTTGGAAGATCAGCCCCATCCCCGAACCGCGCAAGCGCTCGCGTTCCTTGCGGGGCATGGTCAGCAGGTCGTCATCGCCGAAGTACAGCTCGCCGTCAACGGCGGCCCCGCGCGGCAGAAGGTTCATCAGCCCGCGGCCGAGTGTCGACTTGCCGCAGCCGGACTCACCAACCAGCCCGAGCACCTCGCCGGCCCGCAGGGTAAAGCTAACTCCGTCGACGGCGCGCACCGGACCCTTGGGTCCTGCGTACCAGACCCGCAGGTCACGCACGTCGATCACCGGACCGTCATCGGCACGAACCTGTTCGGTCACGACGATCTCGGGCGTCACGCTCGCGCCGTCCTGTAGGGGCATGGTCACGACCGGCTTTCGCCCAGGCCGCCGCCAACGGTCGGCCCCGCCGCAGGGTGCCCAGCGTCCGCGCCGTCACCCGTGCCGTCCCGCGCCGGCAGGATGACTTGACGGAGCTTGGTGGTGCGCAGCAGCGGGTTGAGCACGTCATTGAGGCTTTCGCCGACGAGGGTCACGCCGAGCACGAGCAGCGCGATCGCGACGCCCGGGAATGTTCCCGTCCACCAGATGCCGGCCGCGGTGTCGGAGAGCGCCTTGTTCAGGTCGAACCCCCACTCGGCCGCAGACGACGGCTCGATGCCGAAACCCAAGAAGCCCAGCCCGGCGAGGGTGAGCAGCGCATCGCCGGCGTTGAGCGTGCCGATCACCGGGACGGTCTGCACGACGTTCGCCAAGATGTACCGCGTCACGACGACTCGCGGCGAGGCGCCGAGCGCCCGGGCCGCCTCGACGTAGGGCTCTTCTCGGGCAGCGATCGTGGCATTGCGAACCACCCGGAAGTACTGCGGCACGTACACCACGGTGATCGCCACTGCGGCGGCGAGAATCCCACCCGTCTTGCTGCTCTGCCCACCCGCCACCGAGATCGAGATGACGATGGCGAGCAGCAAGGACGGGAAGGCGAACAACGCGTCCGACACGAGCACCAATACCCGGTCGAGCCAACCACCCCGATATCCCGACACCAGGCCGAGCGGCACGCCGATGACAATCGACAGAAGCACCGCGAGGATGATCACCTCAAGGGCCGTCCGGGCTCCGAACACGACCCGGGAGTACACATCCTCACCGCGCACAGTGGTGCCGAACCAATGGTCCGCGGACGGCGCCTGCAGCGTCTGGAAGTCCACACCGTGCGATGCGCCCTGGTTGAAGCCGTACGGGGCGATCAGTGGAGCGAAGAGGGCGACCACCACGAACACCGCCACGATCAGCACGCCAGCGGCGAGCATTCCGCGTTGGAAGCCAGACGTGGCACGTAGCGCCGCCAGCCCGGGGATGCGGCTCGGGCGCGCGTCGAGCACCGCCTCGGTCTGCTCGATCTGCGGCAGGGCGGCGGTCATCTCAGTACCTCACCCTCGGGTCGACGATGGCGGCGATCACGTCGATCAGGAAGCTGACGATCGCGACCACCACGGCGATCGCCGTGACAATGCCCTGCACCGCGATGAAGTCGCGCCTGAGCAGGTAGTCAGTGACCACGAACCCGATGCCCTGCCACTCGAAGGTCTTCTCGGTCAGCACCGCGCCGCCGAGCAGCGCCGCAACCTGCAGCCCCATGACCGTGACGACCGGGATGAGCGCGTTTCGGAACGCGTGCTTGCGCACCACCCGGCGTTCGGGAACACCACGCGCTCGCGCCGCCTCGACGTAGTCGGCGCGCAGCGTTTGCAGCAGGTTTACCCGAACCAGGCGCAGGAACACACCGGCGACGAGCATGCCGAGCGTGAACGCGGGCAGGACCGTGTGCTTGAGCACGTCCCAGATGTAGCTGGTGTCGCCGTAGAGGATGGCGTCGAACAGGAAGATGTTGGTCTGTGGCGTGACGTCTTGGATGGCCAACTCGACGTCGGTGCTGGCCCGCCCAGACACCGGCAACCAGCCGAGTTTGATCGCGAATAACAACTTGAGCAGCAGACCCAGAAAGAACACCGGCACGGCGTAGGCAAGCACGGCGAAGATGCGCAGCCCAACGTCGGGCACCCGATCGCGGTATCGCGCGGCGACCCGACCGAGCGGTACACCGACCGCCAGCGCCACGAGCAGCGCCCAGAACGACAGTTCGAGCGTGGCGGCGCCCTTGACGAGCAAGATGTGGCTGATTGGTTGGTTGTCGGTGAGCGATGTGCCGAAATCGCCGTGCGCAATGCCGGTGAGGTACTGCCAGTACTGCACCAGGATCGGCTTGTCGAGGCCGGCGTTATGTCTGCGTATCGCGATTTGATCCGGCGGCAACCGTCCGCCGAACGCTGACTCGATCGGGTCGCCGATCACCCGCATGACGAAGAAGACGAGGGTTACCAACACCAAAACCATCGGGATGACGAGAAGCAGCCGCGTTACCAAGTAGGTGCGCAGCGAGCCAGAAGTCGTCGTGCTGGGCATTTGGCTATGAGCCCTCTCGGTCCTGACCGGTCCGGACGGTGTAGACCCCGTAGCAGGTGCGTTCGCCTGCTACGGGGCCGACGCCAATAGCGGTCAGCTCTTGCTCAACCCCCAGAACCGGAACAGGAAGGCGATGTCGAGCGTCTCCTGGACGCCACTGACGTTCGACCGGGCCGCGGCCAGCTGCTGACCCTGCAGGAGCGGCAGGTACGGCATCTCGCCGGAGGCCTGCTTCTTCTGGATGTTGGCCAGCGCCTCGGTCCGCGGGCCACCGGTCGTGGTGGCCTCGGTAGTCAGGTCCTTCGTCAGGCCGTCCTTGTCACACGGACGGTTGGTGGCGCCCTTGTCGCAGTAGTGGGCGTGGACGAACTCGCCCGGCACCATGAACGGCGTCAGGTAGTTGTCGGCGTCCGGGAAGTCCGGGAACCACCCGAGCTGGTAAATCGGGTAAGCGTCGGCCACCCGCTGCTTGGAGTAGGTGGTGTATTCCGTCGACTGGATGTTCACCTTGAACAGCCCGGTGCCCTCGAGCTGGCGCTTGAGCTCGTTGTACTCCTGGTCCGAGCTCGGGCCGTAGTGGCCGAGCGTGTACTGGAGGTTCAGTGACACCGGCGTAGTCAGGCCGGCCTGTTTGAGCTCGTTCTCGGCCTTGCCCTTGTCCGGCGCCGCACCGAACTCGTCCTTGAACGAGTCGACGTGCCCGGGCAGACCGTCGGCCACCATCGAGTAGGCCGGCTTGTAAGTGCCCTTGAATACTTTCTCCGAGATCGCCTGCCGATCGACGGAGAAGGCCATCGCGCGACGGATCGCCCGCTTCTGTTCGTCCGTCCCGCCCGGCATGGTCTTGAAGTTGAACACCACGTACCGCAGCTCGCCGCCCGGACCGGTGAGGATCTTGACGCCGTTTGCGCTGCGCAGGCTCTCGATGTCGGTTGCCGCGAGGCTGCGCCAGGCGATGTCGATCGCGCCGCTCTGGATGTCGAGCTTGAGGTTGTCGGAGCCGGTGAAGTACTTCAGCGCGACCTTGGCCGTCTTAGGGGTGTTGGGCCCGGTGTAATTGGGGTTTGCCTCGAGCTGCACCAGCTGGTTCTTGGCGTAACTGGCGATCTTGTACGGACCCGAGCCGACGATTTTCTCATCCGGCAGCAATTTGTCGGCGGGGAAGACTTTGCTGTCGACGATGGGTCCAGCCGCGGTGCCCAGGATGAAGGGCCAGGTCTGGTCGTTGGGCGCCTTGAGGGTGAACACCACGGTCTTGTCATCGGTGGCCTTGACCGAGCTCATGTTGCCGAGCAGCGACGACGGTCCGTTCGGGTCGTTGATCTTGACGACCCGGTTGAAGGTGAATTCGACGTCCTTGGCGGTTAGCGGGTCACCGTTGGAGAACTTCGACCCCGCCTTGATCGTGCAGCTGTATTCGGTCGGTTTGGTGAACTCGCACTTGTCGGCCGCGTCGGGCTGCGGAGTGGTACCACCGATTGGAATACTCAGCAGGAATTGGTAGGTCTGGATCTCCATTAGGAGCGATCCGTTGTCGTAGGAGCCGGCGGGGTCAAGAGAGGTCACCTTGTCGGTTGTGCCGACAGTGATCGGCTTGCCACCGCCGCCGCCGGAGGCGCCGGAACTGCTCGATCCGCCGTTGTTTTTCTTTCCTGCGCCGCACGCCGCAAGCGACGCGGCGAGCACCGCTGCCGCTGTCACGGCGAGCACCCGTTGGGTTCGAACCCGCATGCCGTCCTCTTTCCGCACGAACTGCGATGTCCGTGCTCGTCGACTCGTTCGCCTGCGGCACCAGCCGCCTGTGAGGTCCAGGAGCCTACTCAGAGCAGGGACCGGCAAGGTCACAGGACGGCCGCACTTGGGCGCAATCAAGTGGGCGGGGAAGGGTCTAGCTGCCAGCCGGCGCCGTGCGCCCGCTGGATCAGGTCGGTGAGTACGGGAGCAAGCACCTGTGGAAAGCCGGCTAGCTGGATGGCGATGCTGAACCGATCTGTGCTGACCGCGCCTTCGGGCTGGGCGGGGTCGAGCACCATCCGCTCGCTCATCGTGAGCAGCTGGAAGGTGATGCCGCGGGCGTTGAGGAACGCGGTGACCTGTTGAACCTCCTTCTCATCGACGGTCTGCACGAACACCTGTCCGCTGAGCCAGCCGGTCATCTCCATGGCGCCATCGTGCCCGGTTGCCACGATCAACGGGCCGGCGGCTCGATCCCGGCCCGAGCCGCGGCCTCGGGCAGGGTGGATCACACTTCTGCGGGCCACTATCGCCTTTGAGCGGGGCGGATGACAGTGTTGCGGGATGAACGTGCTGCTCATCGGGCCGCCCGGGTCCGGCAAGGGAACCCAGGGCGAGCGGCTATCCGAACGACTCGGCCTCGAGCACATTGCGGCCGGGGACCTGTTGCGCGCCGAAGTCGAGTCCGATACCGACCTCGGCAACCGGGTGCGGGCCTACCTGGACTCAGGCGATCTGGTGCCCGACGCCTTGATCGTCGAATTGATGCTGCCGCAGGTCGTGCGGGCGGCGCGCAACGGCGGTTACATACTCGACGGCTTTCCGCGCTCGGTGCCACAGGCGATCACGGCGCGCAAGCTGGCTGAGGAAGCCGGCATCGTCGCTGACGCCGCCATCTATCTCGATGTGCCGCGCGACGAGCTGGTGGAGCGGATTACCGCCCGCGCACGAGACGAGGGCCGCACCGACGACACGCCCGAGGTCGTGCAGAACCGATTGCAGGTATACGCCGAATCCACTCACCCGCTCATCGATTACTACCGCGGTCGCGGGCTGCTGCACACCATCGACGCCAGCCGCAGTGAGGACGAGGTCACTGCCGCGATCCTGGACGCGCTCGAACTCGCGGCGATCTAAGCGAGGGTCGGCATTCGGCTGCTGTCTCGATGGGTACCCCCCGCGGGTATCGTCAGCGTATGGCGACTCCGGGATACGTCGACAACAAGGCCGATCACCTCAAACGGCTGCGTCGGGTCGAGGGCCAGGTGCGCGGATTGCAGCGGCTGGTCGAGTCCGATAGCTACTGCATCGACGTCCTGACCCAGGTGTCCGCAGCCACCCGAGCGCTGGAGTCGTTTGCGCTGGCGCTGCTCAACGAACACCTGAGCCACTGCGTCAGCGACGCGATCCACGCCGGCGGTGACGACGCCGACGCCAAGATCAGGGAGGCGTCCGAGGCGATCGCCAGGCTGGTCCGATCATGACCCTCACCGGGGGCGGATTCAGCGTTCGACCCGGTTGATGCCCAGCGGGTTACCGTCCTGTAGCGCCGGGGGCAGCAGCACGTCCGGCCAGTCTTGGTAGGCGACCGGTGTCAGCCAGCGCTCGATCGCAGTAGCGCCGACCGAGCTGCGCGCCGCCGAGGTGCTGGCCGGCCACGGTCCGCCGTGGTGCATCGCCCAGCACACCGCTACTCCGGTCGGCCAGTCATTCATGATCAAGCGGCCGGCGATCTCGTGCAGTGCGGCGGCAATCGGGCGCGCCGCGTCCAACTCGTCGTCGCTCGCGTGGACGGACGCGGTGAGGCTGCCCGGCAGCCGGGCGAGTACCGCAGGAAGTGCCGCCACGTCGTCGTAGGTGACGAGTAGGGCGGCCGGCCCAAACCGTTCCTCGGTGAGCGGCCCAGTGCCGAACTGCGCGATCGGGACCCGGCGGACTTCGGGACGTGCCGCCCACGGCCCGTCGCCCGAACCTTCGGCGATCAGCGGCAGGTGGGCCCATTCGCTAGCGGCCGTCATGCGCTCGAAGCCGGCATGGATCTTCTCGGTGAGCATCGGTCCGCCGCTGCTTGCGGCCACGGCGGTGGCGATCGCCGTCAGCAGGCGTTCATCACCCGCAGGGACGAACACCAACCCCGGGTTGGTGCAGAATTGACCGCCGCCTAGCGTCAACGATCCCGCGAACCCGTTGGCAATCTGGTCCGCGCGCGCCGCAGCTGCGCCCGGTAGGACGACCACGGGGTTGATGCTGCCCAGCTCGCCGAAGAACGGGATCGGATCCGGGCGCCCCGACGCCAGGTCGAACAGCGCGCGTCCGCCTGCGGTCGAGCCGGTGAAGCCGACCGCGCGGATGCCGGGGTTGAGCACGAGGTCTCGTCCGCGCTCGACGCCGTAAACGATGCCGAACGTTCCGTCCGGCGCTCCGGCGACCTTCGCGGCGGCGGCGACGATCCGCGCCGTCAGGGCCGAGGTCCGTGGATGGCCCTCATGGGCCTTGACGACCACCGGGCACCCGGCCGCGAGCGCCGAGGCGGTATCGCCGCCGGCGACCGAGAACGCGAAGGGGAAGTTGCTCGCCGCGAACACCGCGACCGGCCCGATCGGGTGAAGCATCCGGCGGACGTCGGGCCGAGTCTCATTCGCCGGGCTAAGCATCGCCGCGACGTAGTCGCCCTCGCGCAGCACGTCGCCGAACATCCGCAGCTGACCTGTGGTGCGGGCGACCTCGCCGCGCAGCCTGACCTTGCCCAGCGCGGTCTCGGCGTCGGCGACCGCGACCAGGTCGGCGCCGGCCGTCTCGAGTGCGGCGGCGATCGCGTCGAGCACGTCGGCTCGCTCGGCGGTCGTGGCATCAGCCCACGCCGCACGCGCCGCGTGCGCACCGTGCACGACGGCGTCCAGCTCTGCTGTCGTGGTCGCGGCGATCGGTTCGCCGCGGCGCTCGCCGCTACGGGGGTCATGGCTCCAGAGCATGGTCACCTCGTCCATCCTGCCCGTCTCGCTGGCGAGGTCCTCCTCAGCCGCTCAGGTCGCGCAGGGGTACTGGCGCCGCGAACGGACGGGTGGCCAGGTCGCCGACCCGGTGGACGTGCCGGTCCGCGCGGATCGCGACGGCCGACTGGATCGCCGGACCGCACACCCGTCCCTGGCACCAACCCATGCCACAACGCACCTGGCCCTTGATAGCGCGGACGTCGGTGATCCCGGCATCGACGGCGTCGGCGACCTGCGCCCAGGTGACTTCCTCGCACCGGCACACCATGGTCTCGGGCGTCAGCCATCCAGGCCAGGACATCGGTAGCGGGAAGCCACGGTCGAGCAAGGCTGCCGCCCGCCGTGCTCGCCGCAGCGTGGTCCGAGCCGCCGCTACGTCGGCGGACCCCGCACCGAGCCAACGGGCCACGCCCGCACCGGCGATCGTGCCTTCGGCCGAAGCGACCACCACGCCTCCGACGCCGGTCGGTTCACCGGCGGCGAAGACCCCGGGCACGGTGGTCGCCTGGTGGGCGTCGACGTCAACCGTGCACAGCGGACGGAACGGATGAGGCGTCTCGTGGCAGCCGAGCGCGCGCGCCAGCTCGACGGACGGAACGAACCCCCACCCAACGCATACCGCATCGACCGGAATCTCGCGCCGTCCAGATCCGTCGTTTGCCGCGACGGTGACCGAGCGCACGGCGTCGACGCCGTGGGCGGCGACCACCGCGCGCCCGCTCAGTACCGGGATCCGCGCAGCGAGGATCGACCGCAGGTAGCTGGCCGTCTGCGCCACAAGACGGGGGTGGCGCGCCAGGCCGGCGGCCACCGCGACGAGGCGCGTCAACGGGGCAGCCTCCACCAGCGCAGCCACCCGAACGCCCGCCCCGTGCAACGCGGCGGCGACCGGCCACAGGAACGGTCCCGTCCCGGCGACCACCACCCGCCGCCCGATCGGCACACCATGTGCCTTGAGCAGCGCTTGAGCGGCACCCGGGGTCACCACACCCGGCAGGTCCCAGCCGGGGAACGGCAGGACCAGCTCGCTCGCTCCGGTGGCCAGCACGACCGTCCGCGCCTCGACCTGGGTGCGGTCGCTCAGCGACAGCACCGCGCCGCTGCCAGATCGCGGTGCCGCCCGCCACACAGTGGTTCCGGCCCGCACCTCGATGCGCGGGTGGGCGAGCACCGACCGCATCGGCTCGGGCAACGCGCCACTCGCCGGCTGCCGCCAGATCTGGCCGCCCAAGCGGGCCGACGCGTCAACGAGCAGCACGTCCGCACCCGACCGGGCCGCGGTCCGCGCGGCGGCCAGCCCGGCCGGACCACCGCCCACGACGACGAGGTCACGCATCACCCGCCAGCACCTCGTCCCCTTCGACGACGGTCGTGACGCACGCGCGCACCGGCAACCCGCCGTTCACCCGGACGAGGCAGTCGAAGCACTGGCCGATGCCGCAGAACAACGAGCGTGGACGCCCGAACACCCGCGTCGTCCGCCACTGCCGGACGCCCGCCGCCCACAGCGCGGCGCCGATCGTCGAGCCGACCGGTGCCGTAATCGGCCGTCCGTCGAACGTGAACGACGTCGCGATGCCGCCCTCATCCATGATCAAAAGCCAGTTTCGGTCACTCGGCCGCCCCGATCTGCTCTTGATCAACGGCGGGCGGGACGGCAGGTGAGCGGACAGCTGGCCGCAACGGCGAGAACGGTGCCGGGTCGACCGCTGGCGACGCCCCGGTGATCAGCGCGGTGATCAGGTCCGCCGTCCCCATCGCCAATCCGATGCCGGCGCCCTCGTGTCCGGTGGCGTACCAGAGACCGGGAGACTCCTCGCCCACGATCGGCAGGTGGTCAGGCGACGCCGGACGGAAGCCGAGGTAGGACCGTAGCGCGCGGACGTCGCGCAGGAAGGGGAACAGCCGGATCGCGCCAGCCGTGATGGCCGCGAGCGCCGCCGGGTTGGGCATGGTGTCGAAGCCGACCAGCTCTCGACTGGACCCGAGCAGCAGCGGTCCGCTCGGCGTGCCCTCGACGACAGGGGACGAGAGCAGCGAGCCGTCGTCGCTCTGCACGTCGGCGACGTACCCCGCCTCGTAGACCTTGTGCCGGACGAGTGAAGGCAGCGGCTCGGTGACCACGACGTGTCCCCGCCGCGGCAGCACCCGCACCGCACCACCGAGGGCGCGCGACACCTCACCGCTCCATGCCCCGGCCGCGACGACGACGCACCGCGTGGCGATCGGGCCGCGGGAGGTGTGCACGCCGGCGATCGTGCCGCCGCGATCGCGCTGTGCGCCGACGACATCGGCGAGCACGAGGCGGGTCCCGGCCATGAGGGCGCGCACGGCCCGCATCGGTTGCAGCTGGCTGTCCTGCGGGTACAGCACCCCGCAGGACACATCCGGCGACAGCATCGGCTCGAGCTCGCGCAGCGCCGCCGCGTCGACCGGTCGCGCATCCACTCGGGCGTCGCGTTGTGCCGCCGCCGTCCGTTCCAGCTGCGCCGGGTCGGACGTCGTGACGACCAGGCTGCCCTTGGCTTCGAATTCGAACTCGAACGGAGCGGACGTGGCGAACAAGCGCCAGAGCGCCAGGCTGTGCAAGGCCAAGTCGAGTTCGGGACCGGGCATCTTGTCGGAGATCAGCAGGTTTCCCTCGCCGCTCGAAGTCGACCCGGCCGACGGTCCGACCCGGTCGACGACACAAACGTCGAGTCCGGCCGCCGACAGGGCCGCCGCACAGGCGGCCCCGACCACGCCCGCACCGATCACCACCACATCGGCGCCGCGCGGCAGCGTCACTGCCCCATCAGGAAACCCGCCGGAAACGGGTCGTCCGGATCGAGCAGGTAGGTTGCCAGGCCGGTGATCCAGGCCCGCCCGGTGATCGTGGGCACGACGGCGTCGAACGGCCCGACCCTCGTGTGCTGCACAAGCCGGCCGGTAAACCGCGAGCCAATCAGCGAGGCGTGCACGAAGTCGGTGTCGAGAGCCAGCTCGCCACGTGCTGCCAGCTGCGCCATGCGCGCAGACGTCCCGGTGCCGCAGGGCGATCGGTCGATCCAGCCCGGATGGATCGCCACCGCCGCGCGGGCGTCGGCTCCGTCACCGCCCGGGCCGGTGAGGATGACGTGCCGGCACTCGGCGATCGATGGCTGCTCGGGGTGCGCAAACGTCAACTGGTCGTTGACGGCGGACATGATCCGCAGGCCGGCGGCGACCAGCGCATCGTGTTGACGTGGTTCCACCGAGAGTCCGACGGCGGCGGCCGGCAGGATTGCGTAGAAGTTGCCGCCCCACGCCAGGTCCACCACCAACGACCCCAGGTCCGGCATCGAGACGACCGCGTCGCGCAGGTGCAGGTAGGACGGCACGTTGCGGATCGTCACCGCGGTCGCGTGCCCGTCGTCCACCCGCACCGACGCCTGGACGAGTCCGGCCGGGGTGTCGATCCTGATCTCGGTGACTGGCTCCTTGACGGCCACCATGCCGGTTTCGACGAGCACGGTCGCGGTGCCGATGGTGCCGTGCCCGCACATCGGCAGGCAGCCGGACACCTCGATGAACAGCACGCCGACGTCAGCGTCCGGTCGGGTCGGCGGCTGCAGGATCGAGCCGGACATCGAGGCATGCCCGCGCGGCTCGGTCATCAGCAGCGTGCGCAGGTCGTCACGCTCGCTCATCAGGTACTCCCGACGTTGCGCCATCGTGGCGCCAGGCAGCGCGCCGACGCCGGATGTGATGACCCGGGTGGGCATCCCTTCGGTGTGGCTGTCGACCGCGCCGTACATCTGCCGGGCGCGCACCGGCTCAGCCGGTCTCGAGCGCGCGCCGCACGTCCTTGCGAGCGGCAGCCTCGTCCGCCTCGGCGAGCGGTAGTCGCGGCAGCCGCACCGGTCCGCCGTAGCGTCCGGCCTCCTCCTGCCCGATCTTGATCGCCTGGACGAACGTGGGCAGCGAGTCCCACCGCAGCGCAGGCAGCATCGCCCGGTACAACGGCAGCGCGTCGTCCCATCGGCCCTCGGCACACAGCGCGAACAGCCGTACCGATTGCGCGGGCAGCGCGTTGACATAGCCGGCGATCCAGCCGGTCGCGCCCATCAGCATGCCCTCGGCCACCAGGTCGTCGCAGCCCACGAGTACCTCGAGCGACGGCGCCAGCTCGCGGATTAGCGCCACCCGGCGCACGTCCTGGCTGAACTCCTTCACCGCGACGATGCCGTCGAGCTGCGCGAGCCGGGCGAGCAATGGCGGCGTCAGGTCCACCCGGGTGGAGAACGGGTTGTTGTAGGCGATCACCGGTAGCCCAACGGCCGCCACCGCCGCGAAGTGCGCGACCACCTCGTCGTCAGTCGACGCGTGCGACGTCGGCGGCAGGCACATCACGGCCCGGCAGCCGGCAGCACGCGCCTGCTGCGCCCAGCGCACGGCCTCGGCCGCCGACTTGCCAGACACACCCGGCACCACCCGGTCGCCACCGACCGCACCCACCGCCGCGGTCACCACCGCGGTGCGCTCGTCGTCGGAGAACGTCTCGTATTCGCCGAGCGACCCGTTCGGCACCACGGCCAGCACACCTTGCGCGATCTGCCACGAACAGTGGTCGGCCACCAGGTTCAGGTCGACGGTTTCGTCAGCGGCGAAGGGCGTCGTGGTCGCAGCGAGGACTCCGGCGAACAGCAGTTCGGTCATCCACGCAGGGTAGGCCAGCTAGGCGATTGGGGTCGAAGACGGCACCGCTCGGCGGCGCATCAGCGCGCGGGTGCACGAGGATACGGTGATGGCCACCTCAGCGGTCGCGCGTCTGCGGTTAGACGACCCGGATCACCACCGCTGGTTGCAGTCACTGACCGATGAGTTGTTCACGTTCTACGAAGCTGCTGCCGACTGGTTCGAGGGCGGCTTCCTCTGGCTCGACGACGACGGGCACCCGAGCGCTGGACCCAAGCAGTTGCTGATCACCAGCCGGATGACCTACTGCTTCGCGCTAGGCCATCTCACCGGGCGGCCGGACTGCGCCGACACCGTCGCGCACGGACTCGCCGCGTTGCGGACGATATTCCGCGACGAGCAGCACGGTGGTTGGTGGGAGCCCGGATCGGCGACGTCTTGGCCGAAGCAGACCTACCAGCACGCCTTCGTGGTTCTGGCGAGCGCCACTGCGCGGATCGCCGGCTTGGACGCCGCCGACGTGCTCACCGAGGCGCTGGCGATATACGACGGCCACCTGTATGACCCGGTTGACGAGATGCCGGTGGAAGCGTTCAACCGGGCGTGGACGGCAAGCGAGGATTACCGCGGGGTCAACGCCACCATGCACACAGTCGAGGCACTGCTCGCGGCGGCCGCGTCCACCGGCGATGAGAAGTGGCGCCGCCGAGCGTCGGGCATGGCACGGCGGGTGGCCGGGTTTGCTGCCGCCGCCGACTGGCGGATCCCTGAGCACTTCAGCGCCGACTGGCAACCGCTGCCCGATTACCACGCCGACCGTCCCGAAGACCAATTCCGTCCTTACGGCGTCACGCCGGGCCATGCCTTCGAATGGGCCCGCTTGCTCGTCCAGCTCGACGAGCCGTGGGCGGCGCAGTCGGCCGCTGAGCTGTTCGACCGGGCGGTCACCGACGGCTGGGACGCGGACCGCGGCGGCCTGGTCTACACGACCGACTGGCGCGGCCGGCCGCTGGTGGCTAAACGCCTCCACTGGCCGCTGACCGAGGCAATCGGTGCCGCGTGCTACCTGCACCGCGTCACCGGCCAACGGCAATTTGCCCAGTGGTACCAGTCGTTCTGGGAATATGCCGAGCAGCGATTCATCGATTCCGAGCGCGGCGGATGGATCCACGAATTGAGCCCGGACGGCCGCCCGAGCCACCAGATCTGGGCCGGCAAGCCCGACATGTTCCACGCGCTGCAGGCCACTTACTACGCGCGTGCGCCGATCGCATCATCCCTCGCCGCCGCGCTCGCAACGTCCGGGGGATGACGACTCGATCACGGCCGGCCGCCACCTCCGCGGACATCACCTAGCTCGACCGTCCACGCCTTGTTACTGCCGGCGGCGAGGGCGGTCGCGGTCTGCGCGCAGCGGCAGAACCGTCTCGGCGAGCCAACTGAAGACGGCGATCAAGAACCCGCCGAGCACGGCGGAGCCGAAGCTGTCAACGTCCAGCTTGCTCGACACGCCAGCCGTGATCGCGAGCAGCGCGGCGTTGATCACGAGCAGGAACAGACCGAGGGTCAGCACGATCAGCGGCAGGCTGATCAACCGCAACACCGGGCCGAGAATCAGGTTGATCACGGAGAACAGCACGGCGACCCAGAGCAGGGTGCCGAACCCGCCGTGCAGGTGGATTCCGGACACGATCTTTGCGACGATGCCGATGATCAGCGCCAGCACAACGAGCCGGAGCACCAGGCGAACAAGCACTCAAGCAGTAGATCGCATTGTTGTTGATCGGTGGGCAAGGGGGGAGTTGAACCCCCACGTCCTTACGGACACACGGACCTGAACCGTGCGCGTCTGCCATTCCGCCACTTGCCCGCAGCATGCGCCGCAAACCGGCAGGGACCAGTGCGGCAGTGGGTCAGGTTAGCACGGTGCAGACGGCGGATTTCGGTTCTGACGGGCCCTCGCCAGTACCATCATCGGCGACGCGTCGGACGCGCTGAATCAGCCATGCCGTCCAGACGCCACCGATGACTGTCCGCACGGGTCTCGCCTGACCTACTACACAGCGCAGTGAGGGGGCCGCCATGAGTTTGGCGCAGCGCTTCGAGCGCCGTCTGGAGAGCTTGGTCGGGTCGGCCTTCGCGCGGGTGTTCAAGGGTCAGGTCGAACCGGTCGAGATCGGCTCCGCCCTGCAGCGGGAGGCGGGCGACAAGCGCAACGTGATGGGCAACGGCGAGGTGCTCGCTCCTAACCGCTACCGCGTGACGCTGGCACCTTCCGACCACGACCGGCTCTCGCCCTGGGAGATGCAGCTCACCAACTCCCTTGCCGAGCTCGTTCAGGAACACCTCGACCAGAACAGCTGGCGCACGATCGGCGATATCGAGGTGTACTTGGCCCGCGACGAGTCCCTGCACACCGGCGTCTTCGGCGTCGCCTCTCGGATGGAATCTACCGCCCCGCCCAGGCGGCGCCCCTACGATTCTTTGTCCCTGCCGGCCGTCGTCGGCGAGCCCCCGGGTCAGTACGCGGCACCCTACGGTGCGAGCGTTCCAGAGCAGGCCGCCCCTGGTTTCTCCGGCACCCCGCACCCGGCGCCCCAGGCGCCTTCTGTCCCGTCCTCGGTGATCGCGGCGGCCGGTCAGTTCGCGCCCGGACCTCATGCGCCAGGCCGGTTCGTGCCCGGCCAGATCATTCCGGGTCGCCCGACGCCTTATCACTCGCAATCGCCGTACGACGCGCCGCAGCCCCAGCCGTCCTACCCGCCGTCCCACCCGCCGTCGGGCCAGGCCCGCTCCCGGGCTGCCCTAGTCGTCGACGGAACCAACCGGCGGGTCGAGCTGCGCATGGGTAGCAACATCGTCGGGCGCGGTTCCGAGGCTGATTTGCAGCTTCTCGACCAGGGGGTTTCCCGCCGACACCTAGACATCCAGTTCGACGGCAACTTTGCCACCGCCTACGACCTCGGTTCGACCAACGGAACGAACGTCAACGGTCACGACGTCGGCAGCCAGCTGCTACGTCACGGCGACGTGATCCGCGTCGGGCACACCCGAGTGGTGTTCCAGCAGGAGCAAATGTGAACTCACCGCTCGCCCTGCAGCTGATGCGGTTCGGCTTTCTCGCTCTGCTGTGGTTGTTCGTACTGGCGACCGTGCGGGTGGTGCGAACCGATCTGCGGGCCAGCGGTCAGCCCCGGGTCGCGGTGCCGCCGCCCGCCCGCCGTCGCGCCCGGACGAAGTCCGCGCCGCCCCCGACCGGCCCGCGCGGACCGTCGCAGCTGGTCGTCACCGAGGGCGGCTTGGCCGGGACCCGGATCGGGCTCACCGGGGCGCCGGTGCTGATCGGCCGGGCGAACGACTCCACCCTGGTGCTTACTGACGACTACGCCAGCACTCGGCACGCCCGGATCAGCCTGCAGGATGGCGTCTGGTTCGTCGAGGACCTCGGGTCCACCAACGGCACGTACTTCGGCCAACGCAAGCTCGAAGGCCCGCTGCCGATGGAGATCGGCGTGCCCATCCGCATCGGCAAGACGGTGTTGGAACTGCGATGACCCTGGCACTGCGCTATGCGGTCCGCTCCGACCGGGGGCTCGTCCGGGGCAACAACGAGGACGCGGTCTACGCCGGGCCACGCTTGCTCGCAATCGCCGACGGCATGGGCGGGCATGCCGCCGGCGAAGTCGCGAGCAAGATCGTCATCGGATCGCTGGAGCGGCTCGACGAGGACCGCCCGCTCGACGACCTCCTGGCCGCACTTCGTGACGCCGTCCTCGACGCCAATCACGGCATCGCGGACGCCGTGGCGGCCGACCGCAAGCTCGACGGCATGGGCACCACGCTGACCGCCCTGCGCTTTACCGGCGGGCGGGTCGGACTGGTGCACATCGGGGATTCCCGCGGGTACCTCATGCGCCACGGCACGCTGACGCAGATCACCCACGACGACACCTATGTCCAGTCTCTGGTCGACGCCGGCCGGATCACCGCGGAGGAGGCGGCCAGCCATCCGCGCAAGTCGGTAATCCTGCGGGCCCTTACCGGCACCGAGATCGATCCCGACATCTCGATCCGTGAGGCGCGTCCCGGTGACCGCTACCTGCTGTGCACAGACGGCTTGAGCGATGTCGTCACCGCGCAAACGCTGGCTGAGACGCTTGCCGAGGGCGGTCCGCAGGAGTGTGCCGACCGGCTCGTCGAGCTCGCCCTCCGCGGCGGCGGCCCGGACAACGTCACGTGCATCGTCGCCGACGTGGTGGAGGCGACCTACGGCGACGACGTCCCAGTTGTCGCCGGAGCGTTCGTCGACACCGGCACCGTCGGAAGCGACGCCAGCCCGGCCGAGCGAGCCGCGCGGATGGCCCGCAACCCGCGTGACGAAGTGCTCGGTGCCGCTCCTCGTGCGCGCCGGCGCCACCGGCTGCGGCGGGTGCTCGTGCCGATCCTCGTCGTGGCGGCCCTGGTCGGCGCGTCGAGCGGGTTCTATTCCTGGACGCAGACCCAGTACTTCGTCGGCAAGGACGGCACCGAGGTCGCCATCTTTCGCGGGGTGAACACTGCGTTCGGGCCGGTCAGGTTCTTCGGCGTCGCCGAGAACACCGACATCAAGATCTCTGACCTGACGACCGCTGCCCGCAACCAGATCGAGAACGGCATCACCGCGCACAGCCTCAGCGAGGCCCGGGTGATCAGAGACAACCTGCAGAGCGACCTGCTGCCGCCTTGCTCCACGCCCACGCCCACGACCAGCCCGAGCAGCACCCCTAGCAGCAGCCGATCCACGGCGAGCACCATCAGGACGAGCGCCGGTCGGACCACCGCGCCGCGCCGCACGCCGGGCCGGTCAGCATCGACGTCCCCGGCGTCGGCCTCACCGTCGTCCAGCCCGCACGTGCCGGTCCCTGGCCTGGATTGCCGATGAGCGCCGTGCAGCCTTCCGTCGCCGCCGCGCCTATACGGCGGCGCGCCGAGCTCGCACTGCTGATCTTCGCCGTCGGCATCGTGCTCGCCGCCGAGGCAATAGTCGAGGCCACCCGCGACGGCAGGCTCAATCCGAACCTCGCGTCCTACGGCGCCGTGCCCCTCCTGGCCGGACTGATCGCGCACCTGGTGATCCGCCGGATCGCTCCGTATGCCGATCCGATCCTGCTGCCCTGCGTCGTGCTGCTGAACGGCCTCGGCCTGGTGATGATCAACCGGCTGGACCAGGGTCTCGAACGACAGGCGCGCGAGGGCGGCCGCGGCTACGACGGTGCCGCCGCGCCGACCCAGGTCATCTGGACGGCGCTCGGCCTGGCGCTGTTCCTCGCCATCCTGTGGCTGATCCGCGACCACCGGATCCTGCAGCGTTACGCCTACACCCTGGCGTTGGCGGGACTGTTCTTCCTGGTCCTACCGGCGGTGCTGCCGGCGCGGTTCAGCGAGGTCAACGGTGCCCGGATCTGGATCCGGGTCGCTGGATTCTCCATCCAGCCGGGCGAGTTCGCAAAGATTTTGCTGACGATCTTCGCCGCGTCCTACCTGGTGTCGAAACGGGACGTGCTGTCTTTGGCCGGGCGGCGGATATTCGGCCTGGTATTGCCTCGCGGACGAGACTTCGGCCCGCTACTCATGGCCTGGCTGATCTGCATCGCGGTGCTTGTGCGGGGCCACGATCTGGGGACGTCGCTGCTGTTCTTCGGGCTGTTCGTCGTGCTGCTCTACGTGGCCACCGAACGGGTGAGCTGGCTGATCGTCGGTGCACTGATGTTCGCGGGCGGCTCATATGTGGCCTACCACCTGTTCAGCAACGTCCAGGAGCGGGTCACCGTCTGGCTGCACGTGTTCGACTACCAGGACAAGATCGGCTATCAGGTCAGCCAGTCGCTGTTCGGCCTCGGCACGGGTGGGCTGTTCGGCACCGGCCTTGGCAACGGCCACCCGGAGCTCGTCCCGCTGCCGTCCACCGACTTCATCATCTCCTCTTTCGGTGAGGAGATTGGCTTGTTCGGACTGGTCGCCCTGCTGACGGTGTACGTGCTGTTCATCGCTCGCGGATTCGCGGCCGGGCTTGCCGTGCGCGACACGTTCGGCAAGTTACTGGCGACTGGCCTCGCGTTCTCGGTGGGGCTGCAGTTGTTTGTCGTGGTCGCTGGTGTCAGCCGGCTGCTGCCCGAGACGGGGCTGACCACGCCGTTCCTGTCCTACGGAGGCTCGTCGCTGCTCGCCAACTATGTGCTTCTCGCCCTGCTGCTGCGGGTGTCTAACTCAGCCCGCCGCCCGTCCAAGGCCGGCCGCTCGGCCCGCCGCACCCCGCCCGTCCCAGCGACGGTCGCCGCATGAACCGGCAAATCCGGCGGGTGGCCGTCGCCATGGGCGTGCTAATCCTGGCGCTTCTCGTCAACCTCAACTACGTCCAGGTCGTCAAGGCCGACGACTACCGCAACAACAAGAACAACCGACGGGTCATCCTCAACGAGTACGCCACTCCGCGCGGGCAGATCATCGCGCAGGGTGGCACGCCGATCGCCGAATCGGTGGCCACCACAGACGAGCTGAAGTACCTGCGCAGGTACCCGAACGGTCCGTTGTATGCACCGCTCACCGGGTACTACTCCTTCGTCTACGGCAAGGACGGGTTGGAGAGCACCGAGGGCGACGTGTTGTCCGGCAACGACCCCCGGCTGTTCGCGTCCCGTCTGGCCGACATCCTGACCGGCCGCAACCCGAAGGGCGGCAGCGTCACGCTGACCGTCAACAAGGCCGCGCAAGCAGCCGCATACAAGGGGCTCGGTAACCGCCCGGGTGCGGTCGTCGCGCTCGATCCGGCGACCGGGGCGATCCTCGCGGCGGTGAGTACCCCTTCCTACGACCCGAACGCGCTGAGCGCGCACAACGCGAACTCTGTCGTCGCCGAGTGGACCAAGCTCATCGGTGACCCCAAGAACCCGTTGCTCAACCGGGCCTTCCAGCAGAGTTACCCGCCCGGCTCGATCTTCAAAGTCGTCGATGCCGCTGCGGCCCTGAAGGCGGCCAAGAAGCCCAGCGACCGGATCCCCGCGCCGGATGTGCTGAAGCTGCCGGCAGGCGGCACGATGACCAATTTCGCCGGCGAGCGGTGCGGCGACGGCAAGACCGATACCTTCGTCCACGCGCTGACGATCTCGTGCAACACCGCATTCGGTCAGCTGTGCGTTCACATCGGCCAGCCAATCGTCCAGGACACGGCCTCGCTGTTCGGAATGGACAACTCCAGCCGCCAGGTGCCGCTCGCGATAGCCCGATCGACGATGGGCGAGATCGAAGATGGATCGGCGCTCGCCCAGAGCTGCATCGGCCAGCGCAACGTGCAGATGACCCCCTTGCAAGCCGCCATGCTGTCGGCCGTCGCGGCGAACGACGGCAGGCTCATGCAGCCCTACCTCGTTCAGCAGCAACGCACGCCGAACCTGTCGGTGCTCGCCAATACCGAGCCGAAGCAGCTCAGCGAGGTCCTGAGTCCGGACGAGGACAAGCTCCTGCGCGACATGATGCAGAGCGTCGTCACCGACCCACACGGCACCGGCACCCAGGCGCAGATCCCCGGCGTCACGGTCGGCGGCAAGACCGGTACCGCCGACAACGGGCCGGTCGACGCCAATGGCAATTACCTCAAGGCGCCGCACGCGTGGTTCACCGGGTACGCACTTGACCCGACGCATCCTATTGCCGTGGCGGTCGTTCTGGAGAATGCGGGAGTAACCGGCAGCGAGAGTGCCGGGGGGACGGCCGCCGCGCCAATCGCACGCGACGTGATGAAGGCCTACCTCGACGACACTCGGGGACAATGATGACAACGATGAGTGAGGGACGCAGATGACCACCCCCCGCCTGATGGGCAGCCGCTACGAGCTGGGTGAGCTCCTCGGCTACGGCGGCATGGCCGAAGTACATCGCGGGCGTGACGTGCGGCTTGGGCGCGACGTCGCGATCAAGGTGCTGCGCGCCGACCTCGCCCGCGACCAGACCTTCCTGCATCGGTTCCGCCGCGAGGCGCAGGCGGCCGCGGGGCTCAACCATCCCGCGATCGTCGCGGTCTATGACACTGGCGAGGACATCGGCGCCGACAGTCCGATCCCGTTCATCGTCATGGAGTACGTCGAGGGCCGCACGCTGCGCGATGTGCTGCGCACCGAGGGTCGGTTGCCCGCCCGCCGAGCGATGGAGATCGTCGCCGAGGTCTGCGGCGCTTTGGACTTCAGCCACCGCAACGGCATCGTGCACCGCGACGTCAAGCCGGCAAACGTCATGATCACATCCGCGGGCGCGGTCAAGGTCATGGACTTTGGCATCGCACGCGCGTTGGCCGACAATTCAGCGACGGTCACCCAGACCGCCGCGGTGATCGGCACCGCGCAGTACCTCTCACCGGAGCAGGCACGCGGTGAGTCCGTCGATGCCCGGTCCGACGTGTATTCGACTGGCTGCCTGCTCTACGAGATCGTCACTGGCCACCCTCCGTTCACCGGCGACTCACCAGTGGCCGTGGCTTACCAGCACGTGCGCGAGAACGCCCCGGCGCCCTCCTCGGTCAATCCCGACGTGCCCCGGGCGCTCGACTCGATCGTGATGAAGGCGCTGGCCAAGAACCCGCTCAACCGTTATCAGTCAGCCGCCGAGATGCGAGCCGACCTGCAGCGCGCCCTTGCCAACCGTCCGGTCGAGGCCGAGGCGGTGCTGACGGACTTGGACAGGACGCAGTTCATCTCCCGGCCGGCCGCCGTCGCGGGCGCCGTGCCGCCGGTCGCGCTGATCCACGACGACCAACTCGCTGGCGAGCCGCCGTCCGAACGTCGCGGGGCGTGGGTCTGGGTGGCCGTCGTGGCGGCGCTGCTTCTCGTCATTGGAGCCGCCGCATACGCGATCATCGCGCTCGGCCGTGACAACAAGCCGAAAGCATTCGAGATCCCGTCGCTGATCAACCAGACACCGACCGCCGCGACGAATCTGCTGCGCTCACAGGGCTTCACCAACATCGTCGCGGACGGCACTGCGTCCACATGTGGCGTGAACCCCGAGATCGCCGCGACGCCGGTTGCCGAGGGTCACATCTGCACACAGGATCCGGCGCCGATGACCAAGCACACGAAGGACACCCGGATCAGCTACAAGCTCTATAAGAAGCCAACTGTCCAGGTCGACGACTACCGCGGTAAGCAGTACGCCGACGCGGCGAACGCCATCGTCGGGAAAGGCCTGAAGCCGGCTCGGCAGGACGTACCGAATTCCGCCGCCGCCGGAACGGTCGTCGACCAAACGCCTGCGCCGTATACGGCCGTCGCCCCCGGCGCGACCGTCACGCTAAAGGTCTCATCAGGCAAGGTGGGCGTGCCGAACGTGGTGGGGCTCAAGCTGGCCGAAGCAGCGGCGAAGCTGAATCAGCAGGGCTGGGGCAACGTGACGGTCTCACCGACCGCAGTTTCGACCGCCGACAAGGCCAAGGACGGCACCGTCGCCTCGCAGACGCCGGTGGCCAACAGCACGTTCCCGCAGTCGCAGCCGATTATCCTGACGGTCTACAAGTACGTGCCGCCGGCGCCGACTTGCACCGTTCCGCCACCGACCACATCGCCGCCACCGACCACAACGGCACCACCGACCACCGCGTCGAGCACGCCGACCACGGCGCCACTCGCCAGCCCCGGAGCCCTGCCGCCCTGTAAAACCTAGGCAATCGCCGGCAGGGTCACGACGGCGCACAGACCCGGCTCGTTGTCGGTCAGCCGCAGCGTGCCGCCGTGCGCCCAGACGACGTCCCGCGCGATCGGCAAGCCCAGGCCGGTGCCGCCGGACTCGCGTGAGCGGGAGGCGTGCAGCCGGTAGAACCGGTCGAATACCCGCTCGCGCTCATCGGTGGGGATGCCCGGCCCGTCGTCGCGGACCACCAGCTGGGCGGCGCGCTGCTCGGCGGTGCGCTCGGCGATCGACAACTCGACCTCGACCCGGGACGAGGCGTGCCGCACCGCGTTGTCGATCAGATTGACCACGACGCGACGCAGCGCATCGGGATCCCCGTCGACGGCGACTCGAGCCAGCGAGGTGGTCACCGGCACCCGGGCGGCGCTGTACCCCGCGACGACGCCCGCCACCAGCTCGCCAAGCGGAACGGCCTCGCGGCGGCGAAGCGAGCTGTCGTTCTCATCCGAGCGCGCCAGGACCAGCAGGTCCGCGACCAGCCGTTCGAGCCGATCGACATCGAGCAGCACGTCGTCGATGACCAGGTTCCAGTCGCGATCCGGACCTACCCGTTGCGCGACCTCGAGTTGCACCCGGAGCGAGGCCAGCGGTGAGCGCAATTCGTGCGCGGCGTCGCCGACGAACGTTCGCTGCCGGGTAGTCGAGGCGTCGATGCGATCGAGCATCGCGTTCAGGGTGACAGCGAGGCGCTGGATCTCGTCTTGCGCATCCGGCACCGGTAGCCGCTGGGCAGACAGCCCCGCCGCGGTGATCACCTCAGCGCCCCGCCGCAGACCGGCCACCGGCCGCAATGTCCGTCCGACGATCGCGTAGGTGGCGAGCGCCATCGTGAGTAGGCCGAACGGACTGCCCACGAGCGCGGCGGTGCGCAGGATCCGCACGCTGTCCTCGACCCGGCCGAGCCCCGACGCGACCAGCACCGTCTCCGGCCCGGCGCGCACGCCCAGCACGCGCAGTTGCTCCTCGGTGTTGCCGCGTTCGCCGGGCACGGTGATCTTGTCGCCGTTGCGCGCGCGCGCGATTTGATCGGGCTTGAGCAGTGGCCGGATCGCGTCGGCGCCGGGTGATGCCGCCACCACGGTGTCGTCGGCATCGACCACCTGGATCTGGTCGCCGCCGGCGGCGAGCACGACGGCCGGCTTCGTGCCGGAGAGGCGCAGCTGGGCCACGGCGTTGCCGGCCTTGGCGGCGGAGGAGTCCAGTGCTCGGATCAGCGACACCCGTTGCAGCGCGATCAGCAGCACCGCGCCGGTAATGACCGCGAAAGCGAACAGCGCGGTGGCGACGATCGTGATCCGCGCGCGCAGCGACTGCTCATGCCACAGTGCGGTGAGCCAGCGCACCCGTCAGCTGCCGTCGGGGACGAGCCGGTAGCCCGCGCCACGCACCGTCTGCACGCTCTGCCGACCGAACGGGGTGTCGATTTTTCGACGCAGGTAGCCCACATACACCTCGACGACGTTGGCGTCGCCGTCGTAATGGGCGTCCCATACGTGATGCAGGATGTCTGCCTTGGACACCGCCTCTCCTGCCCGCCTCATCAGGAACTCGAGCAGCGCGAACTCGCGTGGCGTCAGCTCGACCATCGTGCCGTCGCGGCTGACGGTGTGTGCAGCCGGGTCGAGCACCAAATCGCCCACGGTCAGCGCCGCCGGGCGAGGCGTCACGCCGCGGCGCAGCAGCGCACGCAACCGGGCGAGCAGGACGACGAAGGAGAACGGCTTGGTCAGGTAGTCGTCGGCGCCCAAATCGAGCGCGTCCGCCTCGTCGTACTCGCCGTCCTTGGCGGTCAGCATGAGGATCGGCACCCAGTTCTCGGCGCTGCGCAGCTGCTCGACGATCCGGTAACCCGATAGCCCCGGCAGCATGATGTCGAGCACGACTGCGTCGTAGGCGGTGTTTTGCGCGGCGTGCAGCCCGTCCGTGCCGGTGTTGGCGACGTCGACGGTGAACCCCTCGGCCGACAGGCCCCGTTGCAGGGCAGAGGCCAGCCGGGTCTCGTCCTCGACGATCAGCAGACGCACGTCCACACCTCATTCCGCGCCGGATGTCGACGCCGGGCGCCCAGCCTGCCACCGCATGCTGAAATCACCCTCAGCACCACTCAGCCTGGTCACAGTGCACGAAGGTGATGCTCAATGCCATGCGTGCTCGTGCCATCTTCCTCCGACATCGCTCGTTGCGCTGGGTCGTGCCGGCCGGGCTGGTCGGCGCGATCGCCCTTGCAGCCGCCGGGGCGTTCTCGGCGTCGGCCAGCACCAACCTGCCACCGCGTAGCGCGGCTCAGCTACTTGCCGACCTCGAGAGCGCGAAGGTCGACGGGTTGTCGGGCACCATCGTGTCGACCGCCGACCTTGGTCTGCCCGCGCTGCCGAGCATCGGCGGATCGTCGGCAGGCTCTTCACCGATCGGCCTGCTGTCCGGCTCGCACACGGCCCGCATCTGGTGCGCGGGCCCTACCAAGCAGCGGGTGGCTTTGCTGGACGCGGTCGGTGAATTCGACCTGTTCCACAACGGCACCGACGTCTGGCAATGGTCCAGTGCCGACAAGACCGCGACCCACACCACGTTGCCGGCCAGCGGCGCCGCAATGCAGCCCGATCCGACGACGCTCACCCCTGACCAGCTGGCCAAGCAGGCACTGGCGGCGATCGGCCCGACGACGGTCGTCACAACCGACGCCAACCGGCGGGTGGCCGATCGGTCCGCCTACGAGTTGGTGCTGACGCCGCGTGACACGTCCTCGCGCATCGGTTCGGTCAAGATCGCGATCGACGGGGAGAAGAAGATCCCGATGGGAGTGCGCATTTACGCCCGCGGCGACACCGCGTCGCCGGCGCTCGACGTGTCGTTCACCCGGATCAGCTTCAGCGTCCCCGACAACGACAACTTCGCCTGGACGCCGCCGAAGGGCGCGATCGTGAACCGCGAGAACCCGTCGGCGGCCAGGCCGACGGCGCCGAGGCCCGATGTCCACGCGGCGGTCCAGACTTTCGGCACGGGCTGGACGACCATCCTGCAGACTCGGATCACCCCGAATCCGAAGGACGAAAACAACACCCAGGTACTTGGAGCGCTCAGGGCGGTCAGCGGCACATGGGGCAGCGGACGGCTCTTTGAGTCCAAGCTGCTCACCGGGTTGATCACCGATGACGGCCGGGTGTTCGTAGGCGCCGTCGACCCGCAGGTGCTCTACGCGGCCGCGGCTGCGCACAAGTAGTGCCGCAGCGATGACGCAGGGGGTGCTCGCCCCAGTCCTGACCTCGCCCGATGCGGGCGAGCTGACTGGCCGGTGTGCAGTCGAGTCGACCGGATTGACCAAGCGATTCCGGGGCGGCCAGGTGGCGGTTGATTCCCTCGACCTTCGGGTGCCGACCGGATCGGTCTACGGCTTCCTCGGGCCGAACGGCTCGGGCAAGACGACGACGATCCGGCTGCTGCTCGGGCTGGTGTTTCCCACCTCCGGGTCGCATGCGCTGCTCGGCCAGCCGTTTCCCGAAGGCGCGGCGCTGGCACTGCCCCGCGTCGGCGCGCTCGTCGAGGGCCCGGCGTTTCACCCGTACCTGTCCGGCCGCGCCAACCTCGCCCGGCTGGACGCGGCCGATCGTCTCGCCGATCCACGCACCGCCCGGCGGCGGATCGGTACGGCTCTCGACCGGGTCGGGCTGAGCGCCGCGGCGGGCAAGAGCTACCGCAACTACTCGCTCGGTATGCGGCAGCGGCTTGGCATTGCCGCTGCCCTGTTGCAGCCGCGCGACCTGCTCGTCCTCGACGAACCCACCAACGGCCTCGACCCGCAGGGCACCCGCGAGGTGCGCCACCTCGTTGCGCAACTCGGTGCCGATGGGGTCACTGTGCTGGTGTCCTCGCACCTGCTCAGTGAGGTGGAGCAGGTGTGCACCCATGTCGGCGTGATGAGCGTCGGCCGGATGGTGTGGCAGGGGTCGCTCGCCGAGCTGGGCGCGCAGCAGCAGGTGCTTGTGCAGGTGTCGACGTCCGATCCGGTGGCCGCCGCAGCCGTTCTGAGACGGCTCGGGCTGGTCGAGGCGCGTGTCGTCGACGGCGGAGCGGCCGGTGTACTCGGCGAGGCTGCGCCTGAGCGGGTCGTCGCCGAACTCGTGACAGCCGGTGTGGGCGTGCGCGGGTTTTCGGTGCAGAAGCCGCGCCTCGAGGACGTGTTCGTCGATCTCACCGGCGAGGGCTTCGATGTCTCGGGCTAAGGCAACAACCCGTCCAGAGCTGCCCGGGACGCTATCGCTTCCGGTGCCGCGGCGGGCGCCGTCCACCCGGTTCCTGCGCTCGGAGCTGGCGATGGTGTTCCGGCGTAGGCGCAACATCGCGATCCTCGGCGTGCTCGCCGGTGTACCGGTGCTCATCGCGATCGCGGTCAAGATCGCCACCCGGCACGGACGCAACGCCAGCGATGGCGGTGCGTTCTTCGGCAACATCACCACTAACGGGGTCTTTGTGGCCTTCGCGGCGCTGCTCGCGGTACTGCCGCTGTTCTTGCCGATGGCGGTCTCGGTGGTGGCTGGTGAGGCGGTGGCGGGCGAAGCGAGCTCAGGAACGTTGCGCTATCTGCTCACCGTTCCGGTCAGCCGCAGCCGACTGCTCGCGGTCAAGTACGCGAGCCTGCTTGCGTGGAGCGTCGCGGCGACGTTTGTTGTGGCGCTGTCCGGGACGCTGGTCGGCCTGCTGCTGTTCGGTGGCGGCGAGGTCACCCTGCTGTCCGGCACGTCGGTGCCGCTGGAGTCCGGGCTGTTCCGGTTGCTGCTCGTCGTCGGCTACATCGCCGTGATGGTGGCCGTACTTGGGGCCATCGGGTTGTTCGTGTCGACGCTGACCGAGGTGCCCATCGCGGCGATGGCCACCACACTGGCGCTGACGATCACCAGCCAGGTGCTCGACGCGGTCCCGCAACTCGGCGCGATCCACCCCTGGCTGCCCAGTCACTACTGGCTGCGGTTCGACGACTTCATGCGCGATCCGCTCACCCTTGAGCGGGTCCAGCATGGGCTAGCGGTGTCGCTCGGTTACATCGCGGTGTTCCTGCTGTTGGCCTGGGCTCGCTTCGGCAACAAGGACGTCACTAGTTGAGTTACTGCAGGTAGCCCTCGACTTCACCGGTCGGGCGCTGGCGGGCAACGTCGGGATCCTCGCCGATTTCTTCGCGGGCCCGCCGCTGACGCAGCAAGTCCCACATCTGGTCCAGTTGCCGCTCGAGCGCCTCGAGCCGAGCCCGGTCTGACCCGGTGAGGCCCCTGCCCAGATGGGTGGCCCGCAGCTCCTTCTCCTCGGCGGTGAGGTCGTGGATCTGGTCCAGGATGGTCTTGTCGTCCATACCGTCATCCTGACCTGCGTTGCGCGTCGGCAACAGGCTGAACGTGCGCCCATCACCGGTACCCTCAGGGCCGCACCTGGAGGGCTCGCCTAGTGGCCGATGGCGGCGGTCTTGAAAACCGCTATGGGGTTACCCCCATCGTGGGTTCGAATCCCACGCCCTCCGCTCTCGAGGGCCGTATTTGGTGGGCTACAGCGGTTCGGTCGTTCGCGGTGTTGATCTTGGCTCAGCCCGGTTGATCGCCGCGTGCCCTCCGCGTGCCCGGTCCTCGATGACCTCAGCCATCCCGACATAGAGAGCGCCGGTTGACCCTGGGCGCCGGTCGCGAGGACAGTAAGGCGCCTTTCCGCAACGATTTGAGGAGTCGTAATCATGGCCAAGGTGTTGTGCGTGTTGTACGACGACCCGGTCGACGGATACCCGACCTCGTACGCCCGTGCGGACCTGCCGCGCATCGACCACTACCCCGACGGCCAATCCACGCCCACCCCGCAGGGCACCGACTTCACCCCCGGCCATCTGCTCGGCAGCGTCTCAGGCGAGCTGGGCCTGCGCAGCTTCCTGCAGAGCGGCGGCCATACCCTGGTCGTCACCTCGGACAAGGACCGCGAGGGGTCGGTCTTCGACCGCGAACTCGCCGACGCCGACGTCGTCATCTCCCAGCCGTTCTGGCCGGCCTACCTCACCGCCGAACGCATCGCCAAGGCACCGAGACTGAAACTGGCAATCACCGCTGGCATCGGCTCCGATCACGTTGACCTCGACGCGGCCATCGCGCACGGGATTACCGTCGCGGAGGTCACCTACTGCAACAGCATCAGCGTCGCCGAGCATGTCGTGATGTTGACGCTGTCCCTCGTGCGCAACTACCTGCCGTCCCACCAATGGGTCCTCGATGGCGGCTGGAACATCGCCGACTGCGTGGCCCGTTCCTACGACCTGGAGGGCATGAACGTCGGCACGGTGGCTGCCGGCCGCATCGGCCTGGCCGTGCTGCGCCGGCTCAAGCCCTTCGACGTGCACCTGCACTACACCGACCGGCACCGACTGCCGAACTCCGTCGAGGAGGAGCTGGGCGTCACCTTCCACCCCAGCGCCGCCGACATGGTGCCACTGTGCGACGTCGTCACGATCAATGCGCCGCTGCACCCGGAGACCGAGGGTCTCTTCGACGACAAGATGATCGCCGACATGAAACGAGGCGCCTACCTGATCAACACCGCCCGGGGGAAGATCTGCGACCGGGACGCGGTCGACCGCGCCCTGCGCAGCGGTCAGCTCGCTGGTTACGCCGGAGACGTGTGGTACCCGCAGCCTGCCGGCCCCGACCACCCCTGGCGGACCATGCCGCACCACGGGATGACCCCGCACATCTCCGGCTCCTCGCTGTCTGCCCAGGCCCGCTACGCCGCCGGAACCCGAGAAATCCTGGAATCCTGGCTCGGCGGCACCCCCATCCGCGACGAGTACCTAATCGTCGACAAGGGTGCCCTGGCCGGCGCCGGCGCCCACTCCTACTCCACCACCACGATCAAGAAATGACCTCGACGGTGACCCCAGGCCGCTGACCAGCAGACGGGTGGTGACCGCGCCGCTGGCGATGGGGTGCAGGGTGTAGCGGCGCCGCGGCGAGTCGGCCGTGTCGTGGCCCTGCCGATAGCCGAAGTAGTCATTGGACAGGTTGCTGATCGCGTGCAGCACGACATAGGCGAGAAGCAAGGCCACGAATGGCACCGCCTCGAAGCGCCGGTCGGTGGCTGCGAGCAGCCCAACGATCAGCGCGGCCTACGCGGAGATGACGAGGATGACGCTGCGCGCCGCATATAGGAAGCGGGTAATCGGATCCAGTCCCGCCAACTTGTCAGCCGTGGCTGGGTAGAAACCGGTGAACGCGCCGGTCCAGGCGAAGGGGCCGGGCTTCTTGCCGAGAACCGGGTTTGCCATCCGTCAGTAAGTCCTCTCCGATGGGCCTCCTGCCACAGTACGACGGCGCTAGATCGCGGCTGGCGAGTCCAGGTGCCCTGCGCGTGCGGCGATCACGCCGGCCTGGAATCGGCTGGTGGCACCAACCTGGACCATGTACTCGGCGATGTAGCGCCGGCACGTGCGCACCGAGATCGACAGTCGGCGGGAAATCGCCGCGTCCTTCTCGCCGCTGGCCATCAGCCGCAGGATGGCCACCCGGGTGTGGTCTAGCTGACTGTCGCTGTGCAGCTCCGCGATCAGCTCGTCGAGCGGCGCAGCATCGGCCCACAGTTGCTCGAAGGTTGCCACGAGCCAGGAGATGACATTCGGCTCGCGAACAATGGCCAGGCCGCCGTGCACGGCCCGATCGGATCCCGGAATCGGGAGCAACGCGACGTCGCGGTCGATCACCAGGCTGCGGCCGGGGACGAGGGCGGCGAGGCGGATGCGTGCCCCGCTCGCCGCGAGTTTGGCCAGGTAGGAGCGGCTGGCCCCGTCCCGTACAGCGACGTGCTGGTAGAGCGCCCGCGCTTTCACGCCGCGGGCAAGCGAGTACAGAGCGGCCATCCGGGTACGTGGATCAAGGCGGCCGGGGCAACGGCCGGGTGCGGCCGAGAGCAGCTCCTCGCGGCATCGCCCGGCGTAGTGGATCGTCGCGTTTGCAATCGCGCCGGGACCGGTTACCACTTCGTAGCCGACGCCCATCAGACCGCCCGTCGCAGTTGAGCAATGCAGCTAGCTGCCAGTCAGGTGAGATGAAATCCTGCTGCGCGCCTAACCGATCCTAGGGGTATCGGATGGCGATGTGCAGTCTGCCGAAGCGACCGGATCACGCGTCGCCAAGCGCCAGGGGGTCATGCGTCGCCGAGCGCGACGACGGGCGCCTCGACGCAGTCGGCCACGAATCGCAGGAAGCCACCGGCCACGCCGCCGTCGCACGCGCGGTGATCAAACGCGAGGGTCAGCTGGGTGAGCTTGCGCAGCACGACCGCCCCTTCGCGGGCCCACGGGCGGTCGATGATGCGCCCCATTCCGAGGATCGCGACTTCGGGAAAGTTGATGATCGCCGCTGACCCGTCGACGCCGAACACTCCGTAGTTGTTCACGGTGAACGTCCCGCCGGTGAGGTCACCCGGTGCCAACGAGCCGCCGCGGGCAGCAGAGGTGTGGGTGGCGAGCCGTGCTGACAGTTCGCGGGTGGTCAGCCGATGGGCATCGCGGACGACCGGCACCAACAGTCCGCGGTCGGTCTGCGCCGCGAATCCGAGATGGATATCGTCGAGTAGTACGACGGCGTCATCCTCGACCCGGGCGTTCAGTTCCGGGTAGCGCCGAAGCCCAAGCACCGCGAACCGGGCGAGCAGCGCGAGCAGGCTCACCGGCTCGTCCGGTTGGGCGGCGTTGAGGGCGATCCGCGCGGCGAGCAGCTCAGTCGCGTCCACGTCCACCCACACCGTGGCCTCGGGGATCTCCCGCCGTGACCGTGACAGCCGGTCTGCTGCCAGCCGGCGAACGCCAGTGAGCGGGATGCGTCGTCGGTCGACGCCGGGTTCCGCAACGGCGGCCGGCTCGGGGCCCACGGCCAGCGCCTGTTCGACGTCGCGGCGCAGCACTGTTCCCCTCGGGCCACTGCCGTCGAGCGCAGCGACGTCGATGCCGTGGTCGCGCGCCAATTTGCGAACCAGCGGCGAGATGACCGGGTGGCCATTGGCCGCCGCCGGCGCGGCAGCGGGCTCGGCGGCTGGTTCGGGGCGCTGGATCGATCGCTCCATCCGGCGGCGTCGTTCCCGGCGAACCGGCGTGGACGTGCCGTAGCCGACGAGCACTCGGCCGGATTCCGAGGACGGGGCAGCCTCGGGGGTGACGACGCCGGAGTCGTTGAACGCCGCGGAATCAACGCTGATCAATGGCGCCCCCACATCGACGATCTGCCCGACGTCGCCGTGCAACCGGGTGACGACACCGGCGAACGGGGCGGGCACCTCGACGGTTGCCTTCGCCGTCTCGACCTCGACCACCGGCTGGTCAACGGCGATCGTCTCGCCCTCGGCGACCAACCACCGGACGATCTCGGCCGAGGTAAGGCCTTCGCCGAGGTCGGGCAACCGGAAGTCGGGCATCAGTGCGCCCGTCCCGTAACGACGGTGTCGTCCCACTGCAGCTGCCCGATGGTGTCGAGGATGCGGTCGACGCTCGGCAAGTGATGCTGCTCCAGCATCGGCGGGGGATAAGGGATGTCGAAGCCGGCGACCCGAAGGATCGGAGCGTGCAGGTGGTGGAAGCACTGCTCGGTCAGCCGCGCCACGACCTCGGCGCCGTAGCCCCCGAATCGGGATGCCTCGTGCACGACGACCGCGCGTCCGGTCGCGCGTACCGACGCGCTCACTGTCTCGTCGTCGAACGGCGCGAGCGAACGCAGATCGATCACCTCGACGTCCCAGCCTTCCTCGACCGCCGCCTCGGCGGTCTCCAGCGCGGTCGCCACCATCGGTCCGTAGCAGATCAGGGTCACGTCTGCCCCGGTGCGCCGCACGACGGCACGGTCGAACGGCTGCGCCGGCGCCAGTTCGCCGGTCGCCCAGTACCGACGCTTCGGCTCCAGGAAGATCACCGGATCCGGTGAGTCGATCGCTTCTCGCAACATCGCGTAAGCGTCCGACGGGGTGCCCGGCGTCACGACACGTAGTCCCGGCGTGGGTGCAAAGTAGGCCTCCGACGAGTCGCTGTGGTGCTCAACCCCGCCGATGCCCCCGCCGTAGGGGATCCGGATCACGACGGGTACCTCGACCCGCCCTCGGGTGCGGTTGTGCATCTTCGCGAGATGGCTGGTGATCTGCTCGAACGCCGGGTACGCGAACGCATCGAACTGCATCTCCACCACCGGACGCAGGCCGTTCATCGCCATCCCGATCGCGGTGCCGACGATGCCCGCCTCGGCCAGCGGCGTGTCGAACACCCGGGCGGTGCCGAAACGGGCGGCGAGCCCGTCGGTTACCCGGAAGACGCCACCGAGCCGGCCGACGTCCTCTCCGAACACCAGCACCCGCGCGTCGGCGTCGAGCGCGTCGGCCAATGCCCGGTTGAGCGCGGCCGCCATGGTGATCGCAGTTGCCTCCACCGTGGTCATGGTGTGAGTTCCTCGGCGAGTTCCGCCCGCTGGGCGAGCAGCGCGGCGGTTGGCGTGGCATAAACGTGCGCGAACAACTGCGCCGGGTCGAGCTGCGGGTCGGCGTTCATGCGTTCGCGCAGCGCCTCCGCGGCGCGCTCGCCCTCGGCCGCGATCTTGGCGCGACGCTCGTCGTCCAGCAGCCCGCGGCTGGTCAGGTGGGCGTCAAGGCGCTCGATCGGGTCGAGCGCGCGCCAATGCTGCACCTCGTCCTCGCTGCGGTAACGGCTCGCGTCGTCGGCGTTGGTGTGCGCCTCGATCCGGTAGGTCAGCGCCTCGATCAGCGTCGGTCCGTCGCCGCGCCGAGCGGCCGAGACGGCGTCGCGGACGGCGGTGTAGACCATCGCCACATCGTTGCCGTCGACGAGGTGGGACGGCACGCCGTAGCCGATGCCCTTGTGCGCCAGCGACGGAGCGGCGCTCTGTTCGCTGATCGGCACGCTGATGGCGAATCCGTTGTTCTGGATGAGGAACACGACTGGCGCTTGCCATACGGCGGCGAAGTTCAGCGCCTCGTGGGTGTCGCCCTCGCTCGTCGCGCCGTCGCCGAGCATGACCAGCGCCACCGTGTCGTCACCCTTGAGCCGCGCCGCGTGCGCGAGGCCGACCGCGTGCAGGGTGTTCGTCGCGAGCGGCGTGCACTGGGCGCCGACGTGGTGCTCGTACGGGTCGTAGCCGCAGTGCTGGTCGCCGCGCAGCAGCGACAGCGTCTCGACCGGGTCCACCCCGCGGGCGACGATCGCCACCGAGTCGCGGTAGGTGGGGAACAGCCAATCCTGCCCGCTCAGCGCGGCAACCGCGCCGACCTGGCAAGCCTCCTGGCCGCGCGAGGACGGGTACACGGCCAGCCGGCCCTGCTTGGTGAGCGCCGTGGCCTGGGCGTCGAAGCGTCGGCCCAGCACCATCTGCCGGTACAGCTCGATCAGGACGGCGTCGTCGGGCAGTTCGGCCGGTGCGTCCGCAGTGACCGCCCCGGACGGCTCCAGCATCCGCAGCGGTGTCGGGGTGGGCAATAGGTCACGGGCCGCCGCCTCGGGTCGGGGCGTGAAGGTGGCGCTCACCGGGCGTTCTCCGTTCGACGGGTCGACTGCCCAACGCGTCGACGTGCACAGTGTCGGTTCGGCGACGCCGAACTTCCAGAATGGCGGGTGTATGGCAGACGTTCGGCCACGAACACGGCTATCGTCCAGACGTATGGCCTCTTCGACCCGTCAGCGCGGCGCTTCGACTGGACGATCGGTTGTGCCGGAATTGGACGGTACCGACCGGCGGATCATCGCAGCCCTCCGCGCCGATGGCCGGCTGTCGATGCGGGCGCTTGCCGAACAGCTGCACATCTCCCGCGCCGGCGCGTACGTCCGGGTCGAGCGGCTGCAACGTGACGGCGTGATAACCGGGTTCAGCGCGGTGGTCGACCCCGAGCGCTACGGCTTCGACATCTCCGCCTACGTATATCTCAAGATCAGTCAACACTCATGGAAGGCGGTGCGCCGGCGCATCGCCGAGATCCCCGAGGTATGGCATGGCGCGCTCGTCTCGGGTGAGAATGACCTGGTGCTGCTGGTGCGCACCCATGATGCGGCAAGCCTGCGCGATTTGGTGCTCAACCGACTGCAGACGATGCAGGACATCGTTTCGACCCAGACGGTGATCATCCTCGATGAGATGCAGCGGGCGCTGTGATACCGCACGGCGACGAGGATTTAGCCGACTTCGAAGTATTGACGACCCAGGCGTGGCGCATCCCACGCTGGCTGGTCGCCGTCCTCGCCGTGCTGGCGGTGATCGGCACGGCGACCGCGCTGGTCCGCGCGGCCGGCGGCAGGCCGACGAGGCCAACCGCAGCCGCCGCGTCGCAGACGAGCGCAAGACCGTCGGCACCACCGCGCCAGGGTCCGCCTGCGCTGCTCGGGACGCATTGGCTCGACCTCGGCGGCGGCCAGCCGGTCGACCTCGCGCTGGGTACCCGGCACGCCTTCGTGCTGGCCGCGCTGCCATCCGAGCTGCGCACCGTGATGAAGATGGATCTGCGCGGCCAGGTCGAGCAGACCGTCGTCGTCCCGGTCGGCGCCAGCCAGCTCGCGGTCGACGAAGACGACGACCGGCTGTGGCTGGTCGTGTCCGACGACCGCGGCGACACCGTTCTCGACTACGACAGCTCGACGTTGCGCTACGTCAGCGCGCTGCCGGTACCTGCGCGGGTCTGGGGCGCCGTAGCGCTTGACGGTCGGCTCTGGCTGGCGAGTGAGCGCGGGCTGTACTCATTGGATCATCGAGTCCACGCCCTGGCCCGGGCGCCGGTGACCTGCGGTTGCACCGCCATCGCTGCCGATGCCGAGAACCACCGCGTGATCGCCACGATCGATGCCTGGCCTGCCCGGGTAATCGGCTATCGTCCGGCCGACCGGACGATGTTGACCGGTCCGTCCCTCGATGTGGGCAAGACATCGCTCGCCGCCGTGCATGGTGTCGTGTGGGTGGCCGGGTATGGCAGGGACCGGCTCGTGAAACTGAATCCGATCACCCTGCGGCGCGACGGCTACCGCCCGCCGAGCGACTTGCCCGGCCCGGGCATGACGGTGTGGCCAGGGACCGACGTGATCTGGGTCGGCGGCGACGGCGGCGGAATGAGCTGCGTCGACCGGCTTTCCGGCGCCCCCCTCAGCACGTTGGCTGCCGGATCAACCGGGCCAGTGGTGTCGCGGGACGGCATAGTTTTCGTCGTTGTTCTCGGTCAGCTCGGTCGAGTTCGGGCCTCGTCGGCCTGCTCGGGCTGATTGCCTCGCGACGCGTTCTAGCCGTCCAGCTAGGCGCTCAACCCGGCCTGGCTAAGGCTGTCGGAGAACCCCTACCCGGGTGACGGGGGGTCATACGCCGGCGATTCCGGTGGGCCGCATTTTCTCGGCGCGGGTAGCACCGAGACCGACATCGTCGCGTCTACCACCGTCACCGGCGGGGTATCTGCAACGCCACCAGCGACACCTATCGGCTCGATACGGATTCAGCCCGTAGTTTTGTTGGCGACTTCGTAACGCTGCCGTGACACGCGACCGATGAGCGGCCCGGGCTAGCTGGCCAGTGCCGCGGCGACGATGGCGCGCGCCTCGTCCTGTATCTGCGCCAGGTGTTCGGGACCGCGGAAGGATTCGGCGTAGAGCTTGTAGACATCCTCCGTGCCGGACGGGCGGGCGGCGAACCACCCCGACTCGCTGATCACTTTCAGCCCGCCCAGAGCGGCCGCGTTGCCCGGGGCGTGGGTCAGCGTGCCGATGATCGGCTCGCCGGCCAGCTCGGCCGCGGTGACCTGCGCAGCGGACAGCTTGGCCAACATCGCCTTCTGCTCGCGGGTCGCCGGCGAGTCGATCCGGGCATAGGCCGGGTCGCCGTAGCTGGTGGTCAGCTCGCGGTAGAGCTGCGAGGGTGAGCGGCCGGTGACGGCGCTGATCTCCGATGCCAGCAGGCACAGGATGATGCCGTCCTTGTCGGTCGTCCAGACGCTGCCGTCGCGGCGCAGGAACGATGCTCCGGCGCTCTCTTCGCCGCCGAAGGCCACGGATCCATCGAGCAGCCCGGGCACGAACCACTTGAAGCCGACGGGTACCTCGAGCAGCGACCGGCCGAGTCCGGCGGCCACCTTGTCGATCATGGACGAGCTGACCATGGTCTTTCCGACAACGGCGCCGACTGGCCAGTCCGCGCGCTGCGCGAACAGATAGCTGATCGCGACGGCCAGATAGTGGTTGGGATTCATCAGCCCGTCGTCGGGCGTGACGACGCCGTGCCGGTCGGCGTCGGTGTCGTTTCCGGTGGCGATGTCAAAGGCGTCTTGGCGTTCGATCAACGATGCCATCGCATAGGGCGACGAGCAATCCATCCGGATCTTGCCGTCCCAATCGAGCGTCATGAACCCGAACGTCGGGTCGACGTCGGGGTTCACCACGGTCAGCGCGAGGCCGTAGCGGGCGCCGATTTCGCCCCAGTAAGCCACGCTCGCGCCGCCCAGCGGGTCGGCACCGATGCGCACCCCGGCAGCGCGGATCGCGTCGAGGTTGATCACCGTTGGCAGTTCGGAGACGTAGGCGTCCAGGAAGTCGTAGCGCTGTGTTGTCTCGGCCGCCTTCGCCTTCGCATACGGGACGCGCCGCACGCCCAGGCAGCTGGCGGCGATCAGCTCGTTGGCGCGGTTTTGGATCCAGCCGGTGATGTCGGTGCCGGCCGGGCCGCCATCCGGCGGGTTGTACTTGAATCCGCCATCGGACGGGGGATTGTGCGACGGGGTGACGACGACGCCGTCAGCGCGTGCGCCGGTGCCGGCGTTGTGCGTCAGGATCGCCCGTGACACCGCGGGGGTGGGCGTGTACCCGTCGCGGGAGTCGATCAGGACGGTGATGCCGTTCGCGGCAAACACCTCGAGCGCCGAGACGGTGGCAGGTTCACTGAGCGCGTGCGAGTCGGCGCCGAGGAACAGTGGCCCATCGATGCCGTTAGCCGCGCGGTACTCGCAGATCGCCTGACTGGTGGCGATGATGTGGTCCTCGTTGAACGTCGTGCTGAGCGACGAACCACGATGGCCGGAAGTGCCGAAGCTGACCCGCTGTTCTGGCACCGACAGATCGGGATGCTGCGCGTAATAGGCCCCGACGAGCCGGTCGACGTCGACGAGATCCTCGGCTTGGGCGGGCTGCCCCGCTCGGGGATGGGTCATGCGGCGATCCTTGCACCGCTGGATTTCACTGACGAGCGCTGCGGCCGATGTTCCAGTAGCCCTTGAGGTAGGTCTGCGCGGTCCCGAGCCCGAGCCTGCCCAGATGCGGCCGCAGCGCGATCCCCGCCCGGGTCTCGCCGAGCACGTACGCATGACCGGTTCCGTCCCGGGTCGGCAGCTCGTCCAGTGCGGCGGCGAGTAGGCCTGGCTGGCCGGGCGGCAGGTTGCCCCGATGCAGCCAACGCACGTCCGCGCCGGCACCGGGCCGGCTGATCGGCAACTCGTCGTCCGGTCCTGCGACTTCCAGCAGCACCACTGCCTGGTGATCGGACGGCAGCGCGGCGACGAGCGACGCGATCGCGGGCAGCGCCGACTCGTCCCCGGCGAACAAATGCCACCAGGCATCACTTAGCTCGAGCCTGCCGCGCGGGCCGAAAAACTGCACGGCGTCCCCGGGCTTTACCTGCGCACCCCACGTCGCGCCGAGACCGGGCCCGTGCAGAAGCACGTCTAAGTCGAATTCGCCCAGGGCCGGCCGCGCTGAGCTGATCGTGTAGCGCCGCTTGACCCGTCGGCCGGTCGGCTCGGCGAGGATCAGCTCGACGTCCTGGGATGGGCGCGGGTGGACGCCCACCAGCGAGGGCGCGGCGACGGTGACCCGGCGCATCCTCGGGGTCAGCGCTCGGGTAGCCAGCACGGTCGCGTCGTGGCGCGGCGTGCGCGTCACCGCTGGCGTCGTCACGGGTCGATTACCTTACCGGCGCGGCAACTGACTTACGCCGGGCGGCGGGTGGCCCACCGAAGCCGTGGGGAAGGATTGGCCGCTATCCCCGTGTTGTCGCTCAGATATGTCCGCCGCGAAGGAGCACTATGCCGGTCGAACTGACCAAGGTCGCCTACGTCACTTCCGCGACCGCCCACGGCGGCCGAACCGGCCACGTGCGTAGCGGCGACGGGCTGATCGATGTCGACCTCGGCCGACCGGGCGCGACGTCGGAACCGATGGTCAACCCCGAGACGCTGTTCGCGGCGGGGTATGCCTCGTGCTTTCAGAACGCACTGATCAACCGGGCGAGGGCGGCCGGCGTCGATGCCAGCCAGTCCGAGGTCACTGCGACCGTGTCGTTCGGCCCGTCCGCCGACGGCGGATTCGGCTTGGCAGTGGCGCTGACCGCAGCCATCCCGGGTGTCGAGCCGGACCAGGCGCACGAGTTGCTGGAGCTCGCGCATCAGTATTGCCCGTACTCGAAGGCAACCCGCGGCAACATCGCGGTAACCGTCGGCCTGGCGGAATCCGCCGACGTCAGCTGATCACCCTGGCCGAATCGACCGACCTCGGCTGATCGACCACCCATGTCAATGGGGGGAGAATGGCGAACGTGGCCATCAGCGTGTTCGACCTGTTCTCGATCGGCATCGGCCCGTCCAGCTCGCACACCGTGGGGCCGATGCGCGCGGCTCGGACGTTCGCGGTGGGCCTGGATGACGACGGGCTGATCGAATCGATCACCCGGGTGCGCGCCGAGTTGTTCGGCTCGCTCGGCGCGACCGGGCACGGGCACGGCAGTAACAAGGCGGTGATCCTCGGCCTGCAAGGCGAGCTGCCTGAGACCGTCGAGACCGCGACGATCGGGGCACGCGCCGCCGAGGTGCGGGCGGCCGAGCGCATCGCGCTACTCGGCAAGCACGAGGTCGCGTTGGCCGAAGACGACCTGGTGCTGCACCGCCGGACGAGCCTGCCGTTCCACCCGAACGGCATGCGCTTCTTCGCCTACGCCGACGACGAGCTGGTGCGCGAACGCACCTACTACTCGGTCGGTGGCGGCTTCGTCATCGACGAGGCGGCGGCCGGCGCTGACCGGGTCAAGGTGGACGACACCCCGTTGGCGTACCCGTTCACCACCGGGGCGCAGTTGATGGCGCACTGCGAACAGAGCGGGTTGCCGGTGAGCGGCGTCATGCTCGGCAATGAGCTGGCTTGGCGATCGGAGCCCGAGGTACGGGCCCGTCTGCTGCACATCTGGGCCGTAATGCAGCAGTGCGTGCAGAACGGCTGGTCGCACGCGGGCACCTTGCCCGGTGGACTCCGGGTGCGCCGACGCGCGCCAGAGCTCTACCAGCATCTGTGCGATGAGCAACTCTCGACCGACCCGCTGCGCATCATGGATTGGGTGAATCTGTTCGCTCTCGCGGTCAACGAGGAAAACGCCGCCGGTGGCCGGGTCGTCACGGCGCCGACCAACGGAGCGGCCGGCGTGCTGCCCGCGGTCATGCACTATTACCGACGGTTTGTCCCGGGCGCCACGGACGACGGCATCGTCCGATTCCTGCTTACCGCAGGCGCGATCGGCGTGCTGTACAAAGAAAACGCGTCGATCTCGGGTGCGGAGGTCGGCTGTCAGGGCGAGGTGGGCTCGGCCTGCTCGATGGCGGCCGGCGCACTGTGTGAGGTGCTTGGCGGCACTCCGGCCCAGGCCGAGAACGCCGCCGAGATCGGTATGGAGCACAACCTCGGTCTGACCTGCGACCCGGTCGGTGGACTGGTGCAGGTGCCATGCATTGAGCGCAATGCCATGGCCGCGGTGAAGGCGATCAATGCCGCCCGCATCGCGCTTCGCGGCGACGGCAAGCACATCGTCAGCCTGGACAAGGTGATCAAGACGATGCGTGAGACGGGTGCTGACATGAAGGTGAAGTACAAAGAGACTTCGCGGGGCGGGCTGGCGGTCAACGTCATCGAGTGCTGACCCCGAACAAACCGATCGCGCAACCCTTGTGCGTCGGAGTGGACGCAGGAACGGTTGCGCGATCGGTGCGCGGCTGAGTCAGGCTGCGACGGCAACCGCCTCCGGCAGGTCGGCCGGCACATCGTCCTTGCCAACATTGATCAGCACGAGCGCGACGATGATCGAGGCGAGGCCGAAGATGCCGGCGGCGACGAAACCCATACCCGACGAGTGCGCCTGGATCTGCGCAATGGCGTGCACCGCCGCGTTGTCCTGAAGCGCCGCGGGTGGCGCCGCGCCATTGCCGTTCTTTGCGGCCAACAGCTGCTGGGCATGTTGGAGCACCGACTGCGACAGCTCGCCGGACTTCACCCGGGCGGTGAGATCGGAGAACCGAGTCGTGGCGGCACTCGCGAAGGCATTCGCCGCGACGGTCGCGAGCACCGACAAGCCGATCGAGCCGCCAACCTGCTGGCCGACGTTTAGCATCGCCGAAGCGACGCCGGCGTCGGTGTTGCGCACTCCGGCAACCGCCACCGTGGTGAGCGGCACGAAGATGAAGCCCATCCCGATCGCCATCACGACCATGCCCGGGAAGAACGTGTCCCAGTAACCAGACTTGGCGTCGACCGTGGAGTACCAGAACATCGCTGAAGTCAGCAGAATGGTGCCGATCACGATCAGCGGCTTGGGCCCGAACCGCGGCATCAGCTTCGTCATCACCTGTGAGGTGATGCCGATCACGAACGCCACGGGCAGGAACGCGAATCCGCTCCGAAGCGGGCTGAATCCCATCACCTGCTGGACGAAGAACGTAACGAAGTAGAACATGCCGAACATGCCCGCGCCGACGATCAACATCACCAGGTAGGCACCGCCCCGGTTACGGTCGGCGACCACTCGGATTGGCATCATCGGATCTGGCGAGCGCATCTCCCAGATGAAGAACGACACGAGCAGGATCACGCCCGCGGCCAACGTCATAACCGTCACCGGGTCGCCCCAGCCGTATTTCTGATTAGCCGCGTGGATGAAGCCGTAGACCAGCGACACCATGCCGGCGACTGACAAAGCCGCACCGGGCACGTCGAACCGCCCGCGGTAGCGCTCAGACTCGGTGACGTAGAAGAAGGCCCCGATGATCAGGCCGATACCGATCGGAACGTTGACGAACAGCACCCACCGCCAGGACAGGTACTCGGTCAGGATGCCGCCGAGCAGCAGCCCGAGAGCTGCGCCGGCACCGGACACGGCGGCATACACCGCGAAGGCACGAACCCGCTCTTTGCCTGCGGCAAAGGAGGTGGTGATCAGCGACAATGCCGTGGGCGAGGAGATCGCGCCGCCCAGGCCTTGCACGATGCGGCCGAAGAGGAGGACCTCGAAGCTGTTGGCGATGCCGCCGATGAAGCTGCCCAGGGTGAACAGCGCCAGGCCGACGATGAACATCCGACGCCGGCCGAGGATGTCGCCGGAGCGGCCGCCGAGCAGCAGCAGGCCGCCGAAAGCCAGGGTGTAGGCGTTCAGCGCCCACGTCATGGAGGTTTGGCTCTTCTCGAAGTAGTCGCCCATCGTCGGCAGCGCTATGTTCACGATCGTCGCGTCGAGCACGACCATCAGTTGCGCGCCGGCGATGATGAGCAGGACGAGCCCTGGGTGGCTGACGCGTCTGGGCGCCGCGGGCTTGGTCCCGGACTCGACTCGGTGCTGGTCTGTCCCGGTCACTGGTGCTCCGTTCAGATTTTGCCGTTATCTAGGATTTAGAGGACGTCGGCGTTCCCTACCGGTGTAAGGTAAACCCACTGAAGTAGGAAACGCAACCGTGCACTAGCGCTCTTACCAACGACAGCATCTAGGAAGGGTCTGACAACGATGGCCGTCGGGCGAACCAATTTCGCCGACCTCCCCGCAGCTGGGGGGGCCAAGGCTGCTCGCCCGTCCGGTGCCCGTTTGGCGGCCGGCGCGGTGGCCACCGTCTTGCGCCGCAAGCGGGGCGCGGCGCTCGAGGACGCCGTCCACGCCGCGGTGTTCCAGGAACTCGCCGAGGTCGGCTACGCCGGGTTCACCATCGAGGCAGTCGCGTCGCGCGCCCGGACCGGCAAGGCGAGCATCTACCGGCGCTGGGCGACCAAACAGGACTTGGTTATCGACGCGTTCTGCAGCAGGTTCGGCACCCCGGACGATTTCGTCGGCGAGACGATGCGCGACGCGTCCACCCGCGACATCCTCCTGCATATCGCGCGGCGGATCCTCGTGACCGCCGGTGTGGCGGGTGAAGCGATCCGCGCGGTGGCCTGTGAGGCCCGGCGAGACCCGGTGCTGGCCGACGCGATCGACAAGCGGGTGCACTGCCCCAAGCGCGCCGCCATGCTGAGCATTTTGCAACGCGGCGTCGAGCGGCGTGACGTTCGCCCGGATGCCGCGGACGAGATCTTCGCTGACGTGCTGCCAGCCCTGTTGATGTATCAGACAATCCTGATGAACCGTCCGATGACCGAGGACGACATCGTCGAGGCCGTCGACCGGATCGTGATGCCGCTCCTCGCGCCCTGATCTTCGGGTTTGGTCGGCTGGATGAGCACCTTGTACGCTCGGCGATCGCTGGCCTTCGCCCGCGCTTCGGCTTTGACTGGAGCGACCGGAGGCCGAGGAGGCTTCGCCTAGTCTGGTCTATGGCGCCGCACTGCTAATGCGGTTTGGGTCTAAAACCCATCCCGGGTTCGAATCCCGGAGCCTCCGCTCGTTACGGTCGCTAATCCTGCGGACTGGGTTAACGGACGTTCTTTCCGAGTAAGCGGGTTGACAAGGCATCTGCTTCGCTAGAAGTGTGTTGCGGAGTGACGCGCCGCGGCACAAGGGCGCAAGCGACGGCGTCAGATCGGGCGCAGGGGTCTCGATGTGACGCGTCGCGCGCGGCTCGTCGTGCATGTCGGCCGCCGGTTTAGCGGTGCCGGCGGTACTGCAGCCCGACGGTCCCCTTGCTGAACTCGGTGCTTGAGATCAGGTCGAGCCGGCACACCGCGCCAGGTAGACTCCTGCGCGGCATCGATGCGCCCGTAGCTCAACGGATAGAGCACTTGACTACGGATCAAGAGGTTGGGGGTTCGAATCCCTTCGGGCGCGCCATCACGGC
>JBDUCV010000110.1:0-4504 GCA_040003255.1 Actinomycetota bacterium | reverse complement strand
TACTCGACAAATGTGGAGCTGAGGGGATTCGAACCCCTGACCCCCTCGATGCGAACGAGGTGCGCTACCGGACTGCGCCACAGCCCCGAGAACCCGGGAAGCCCATTCGGGCCGACGATCAGGGTAACAGTCGAGCGGTCTGACCTCAGCCCGCGCGACGCTGCCCGGCCGCCGCCAAACGGGGGTCATAAAGGCCGGTGAGATCGACGGTGTCAAGGGCGTGCAGCGCGATGTCGTCGTCGTCGATGCGCACCATGGAATCGGGTGGTTCAGCGAAGCGTCGACCCGCCGGGGTCGCGTCGTGCTGGGCTGAGCGCAGCGGACGGCCGGCCGATCGCAGTTGCCGCGACGCGCGCCGGTCCCGCTCGCGAACGGCCTGGTTACGCAGAAAGAGCAGATAGCCGCTGAGGCCGAGGACGAACGGCGCGGAGACCAGCCAGGTCATGCCACCGAGAAAGTAGGCGAGCAGCACGGTCACCGCGCTACCCACGCCGAGGACGGCGAGCGAGCGCCGGCGACGAGCCATCATCTGCTGGCGGCCTATTGACAGGTCGGTGCGGTCGGCGGGGGACATCGGCGGCTCCTCGGGAGCAGTGGGCGCAGCCGCGGCGAACCGCCGGCCAGATCGCGGCGTCGCGTGGTCGTCCTCGCGCCGAAGGATCATCGGCACCACGACGATTAGCCACAGCACCGTCAGGACGATGACAAGCATCATCGGCGAAGCCATCGTCCCTCCCGTCACACCAGTAACATGCTGCTCGTCACGGTAATCAGGAAATCCGGCCCAGCCCGGCACCTTGCCCGGCGTGTCGGCGCGCTGACGAAACGGTCAGGGGGTTGGCGGCAGCGAGCGCAGCCGGGACAGCATCGACTGCCCGTGCAGCTCCTCGGCGGTGATCGCGAACCCCACGTGATCGCGCCAACCGCCCGCGATGTCGAGAAACCGTTCGTAATAGGCCTCCCGGCGCAAGCCGAGCTTGTCGACCACCCGCAGACTCGGCGCGTTCTCCGGCCTGATGTCGACCTCGACCCGGTGCAGCCGCACCGGACCGAAGCAGTGGTCGATGACAACGGCGAGGGATGCCGGCGTGATTCCTCGTCCGGCCACGGCGCTGTCGAGCCAATAGCCCACGGTGCACGAGCGCAGTCCCCCATGGACGATATTGGCCACGGTCATCTGGCCGACCAGCTCGCCGCCGTAGGTGATCATGAACGGGAGCATCGTCCCGGCCCGCGCGGCCCGGCGCAGCCCAGAGACGAGCGGCGTCCAGGCGGCCAAGGAGTGCCGCTCGTCCCAGCGCCTCGGCGAGGTCGGCTCCCAGGGAGCCAGCCACGCCTCGTTGCGCAGCCTGGCCTGACTCCAGGCCCGGGCGTCGCGCAGCCGGGGTGGGCGCAAGCGCACCGGTCCGACGCTGAGCTCGGCGGGCCAGCCCGGATGGGTAGCCACCGTCAGCTGAGCGAGAGCAACAGCGGCATCACGGTCACCCGTGATCCGGCGACGACCTCGGTGACCTCCTCGTCGATGACCACCAGGCAATTCGACGCGGCCATCGACGCGATCAGGTGCGAGCCGGCTCCACCGACCAGCGACACGCTGTATTCGCCGTTCGCCTCGCGATGCAGTACGCCGCGGCGGAACTGCCGGATGCCCTGGGGACTCTCAATCCGCTCGAGCGACGCCGCCTGCACGGTCGACCGCTGGACGCTGCGCTTACCGAGCAACTTGCGGATCGCCGGACGGACGAACACCTCGAAGGACACGAGCGCGCTGACCGGATTGCCGGGTAGGCAGAAGATCGGCACCCGGTCGCCTAGATGGCCGAACCCCTGTGGTCGCCCGGGCTGCATCGCGACCGTGGTGAACTCGACCGTGCCGATCTCAGACAGCGCCTGCTTGACCACGTCAAACGCACCCATGCTGACGCCGCCGGTGGTGATCAGGACGTCGGCGCGCAGCAGCTGGCTCTCGAGCACATCGAGCAACGTGCTGTGGTCGTCGGGAACGATGCCCACGCGGTAGGCCGTCGCGCCTGCGTCGCGCGCCGCGGCGGCGACGAGATAGGAATTCGAGTCGGGCACCTCGCCGAAGGCCGCATGGGTCCCTACGTCGATCAGCTCGCTGCCCGTCGAGATCACGATGACGCGCGGACGCGGCCGGACCATCACCCGGTCGCGTCCGATCGCGGCCAGCAGGGCGATCTGCTGCGGGCCGAGGGCCGCGCCCGCCGCGAGCGCCGGCGCGCCAACGTCGAGATCCTCCCCGGCGCGGCGGATATACTCGCCGCCGCGCACTGGTCGATGCACTGCCACCCGCGCTACGCCGCGGTCGGTGTCCTCGAGCGGGATGACCGCATCGGCGCCTGCGGGGATCGGCGCCCCTGTCATGATCCGCATCGTCAGGCCCGGCCCCATTCCCGACCGGGTTTTCGTGCCGGCGACAACGTCGCCGACCACCGGCAACGTCACCGGTTCGGCCATCGACGCATTACGGGTATCGATCGCGCGGATCGCGTAGCCGTCCATCGCGGAGTTGTCGAACCCGGGCAGCGCCACGTCGGTCACGACGTCTTCGGCCAGGAGCAGGCCCTGCGCGTCGAGCAACGTCAGCTCGATCGGATCGAGTGAACCGATGCCGTCAAGGACCATCGACAGGTGCTCGTCGACCGAACGCAGCTGCTCAGCATCGGCTGGGCCGGTTGCGTCGGCGTGCGTATCGGTCACCTCGTCCATCCCTCTTCTGCGCTCTCGATACCGCGCTCGACATAATCGCGCAGCCACGCCGTGAAGTCGGTGCCGATGACCGGATGGCGGGCGGCCAGCTGCACGACGGCCTGCAAATAACCCAGCCGATCGCCGGTGTCGTAACGCCGACCGGTGAAGACGACGCCGTGCACCGGCATCGCGTCGTGGGCAAGTCGGCGCATTGCGTCGGTCAGCTGGATCTCACCGCCAGCACCCGGCGTGATTCCACGCAGCGCCTCGAAGATCTGCGGCGGCAGCAGGTACCGCCCGATGATCGCCAGCGTGCTCGGTGCTTCGGCCGCCGACGGTTTTTCGATCAGATCACTCAGCTCGACGACTTCGCAGGACAGATCGGCACCGATCACCGGCACCGCGCAGCCGTACCTACTGATCTCGGCGCGCGGCACATCCATCAGGCCGAGCACGATGCCGCCGTGCTCGTCGTAGACGTCGAGCATGCGCCCCAACAAATCGTCGCGGTCGTCGATGAGGTCGTCAGGCAGCAGCACCGCAAATGGCTCGCCGTCGGCGAACAGTTCGCCCTGCGCGACCGCGTCGCCGAGCCCGAGCGGTTCGGGTTGCTCGACGTACTGGGTGCTCGCCAGCGTTGGCGCTCGCCGGATATCTGCCAGGCCGGCGTCGTCGCCCTTGGCGACCAGCGCCTGCTCGAGTTCGGGATTCGGCGCGAAGTAGTCGGCGATGGTTTGCTTTCCCGCGCTCAACACCAGCAACACATCGTCGAGCTTGTTACGCGCCGCCTCATCCACGACGTATTCCAGCGCCGGAGTGCTCACCAGCGGGAGCATCTCCTTAGGCAGCGTCTTGGTGAACGGCAGGAAGCGGGTGCCACGTCCGGCCGCAGGGATCAACGCCCTCGCGACCCGGTCACGCCCCATGACGGGAGACTAACCGGGTGGACGGTCCTAGCGTTGCTGACGCCAAGCGTGAGCTGCGCGACGAGCTGCAAGCTGAGCGCCGCGCGATGAGCTCCGCAGAGATCGACGCTGCGCGCGCGGCGATCCGCGCGGCAGTGCTCGCGCGAATGAATTCCAGTGATGGCCGGTGGACGTGCGTGGCGGGTTACCGCCCATTGCGCACCGAGCCGGGATCGGTGCAACTGCTCGACGCCTTGCACGCCTCCGGGGTCCGGGTGCTCGTGCCGCTGACCCTCGAGGACCGCGACCTCGACTGGCTCGAATGGGGCGCGCCGAGCGACCCGTTGGGTATGCCGGCGATCGCCACGGCCGACCTGATCCTTGTCCCGGCGCTGGCCGTGTCGGTCGACGGCGTCCGGCTCGGCCGGGGCGGCGGGTCCTATGACCGGGCGCTCGGCCGGGTGGCACCCGGCACGCAGGTGGTCGCGTTGCTGTTCGACGGCGAGGTGCGCGACTGGCTGCCGGCAGACGAGTGGGACGTCCCTGTGACGGCGGTGGTTACCCCGTCCGGATGGCGTGCTGTGGGCTCGAGCGGACCACGATGAGTGGACGGGGAATGCACCGGTAGCGCACTACGGTTAGCACTCTGTAAGGTTGAGTGCCAACGTCGGGTCGGAGGATCGTCCAGCTATGCCCACCTATCAGTACCGGTGCACGCACCAGGCTTGCGGCAACCGATTCGAACTGGTGCAGTCCTTCACCGATCGATCGGCGAGCGAATGCCCGTTGTGCAGTCACCCGGTGCGCAAGGTCTATGGGTCGGTCGGCGTCGTGTTCAAGGGTTCGGGCTTCTACCGCAACGACAGCCGGGCCGCGGCAAAGAGCGC
>JBDUCV010000109.1:0-4507 GCA_040003255.1 Actinomycetota bacterium | reverse complement strand
TGACGGCACGGGCCGGATGACGGCACGCCGATGATGCCTGACCTGGCGGTGCCGCGGATGATCGCGGTCTGGTGTCCCGATTGGCCGGTGACCGCGGCCCGTGCCACTTGCGGGGTGGGCATCGACGTGCCCGCCGCCGTGGTTACCGCCAACCGGGTGATCGCCTGTTCGCACACCGCGCGCAGCTGCGGGGTCCGCCGCGGGTTGCGCCGACGCGAGGCGCAGGCCCGCTGTCCGCAGCTCACCGTGCTGGCGCGCGACCCGGCCGCCGAGGCCCGCGCCTTCGAGCCGGTGGTGGTCGCGCTCGAATCGATCGCGCCAGGCGTCGAGGTCACCCGTCCGGGGTTGGCCGCGATCGGGGTACGCGGGCCGACCCGCTACTTCGGCGGCGAGACCGCGGTGCTGCACGCACTCACCCGCGCGATGAACGACACGGCAGCCGACGCGGCCGCCGACGCCCTGCTCGGTGTCGCCGACGGATCGTTCGCCGCCGAGCAGGCCGCCCGCCGCGGGCTCGTGGTGGCTGCCGGTGCATCGCCGCAGTTCCTGGCCGAGCTGCCGGTGAGCACGCTCGACCCGTCCGGCAACTCGCCACTGGTCGACCTGCTGCGCCGGCTGGGGCTGCGCACACTCGGCGCGTTCGCCGCATTGCCGGCCCGTGACGTGCTGGCCCGGTTCGGCCCCGACGGGGCCTGGGCACACCGGCAGGCCGGTGGGCGTGACGATCGCCCGGTGGCGGCCCGGCGGCCACCCGTCGAGTTCACCGTCGACCTCGATCTCGACCCGCCCGTCGACCGGGTCGACACCGTGGCATTCAGCGCTCGCGGGCTGGCCGAGCAGTTCGTCGCCGACCTCGCTGCACATGGGCTGGCTTGCACCTGCCTGGAATTGCAGGCCCACAGCGCGAACGGCGAAGAAACGGTGCGCCGCTGGCGGCACGCGGGTGTGCTGTCCACCGTCGACGTCGTCGATCGGATCCGCTGGCAGCTCGAAGGGTGGCTGACCAGGCCCGGACGGCCCACCGGCGGAGTGAGCCGGCTGCGGCTGGTGCCAGTCGAGGTGGTGCCCACTGGTGCGCACCAGCAGGCACTGTGGGGCGGCTCGGGGGTGCACGACGAGCGGGCATACCGGGCGCTGGCCCGGGTGCAGACTCTGCTCGGCCACGGGTCGGTGCTCACCCCAGCGCTGCAGGGTGGCCGCTCCCCCGCCGACCGCACCCGGCTGACGCCGTGGGGCGACGAGCCGGAGCCGACGCGCTCACCCGAGCAGCCCTGGCCTGGGCGGTTGCCCTCTCCCGCGCCGTCGGTGCTGGTCGACCCGCCGCGTCCGGTGCAGGTGCTCGACGACGATGGCCGGCCGGTGATCGTGACCGAACGAGGTGCGGTGCCGATGCCTCCTGCTCGGTTGGCGCTGCGCGAGTCCGAGGTCACCGCCGTCTCGGCTTGGGCCGGTCCGTGGCCAGTGGACGAACGGTGGTGGAGTACCGATGCGGTGCGCCGGGCCCGGTTCCAGCTCGTCGACGTCCGCGGGCGGGCCTACCTCGTCAGCTGCTCGATGAGCAGCGGCATCGCGCGGTGGCAATTGGAGGCGCTCTACGACTAACTGCTGCCTACTGCATCACGTCGACCGCAATGGCACCCGGCTAAGGTTCGAGCACGAGCCGGACGCCGAACGCGATCAGCACGGCGCCGGTGATTCGGTCCATCCGCCGACGGATTTGGGGGGTGTCCAGCCATCGGGTGACGGATCCGGAGACGACGAGCAGGATCGCGAAGTACGCGGCCGCTTCGACGATGAAGATCGCCCCGAGCAGCAGCGACACGACGCCGACGGACTGCCCCGGGGGCACGAATCCGGGCAGGAAGGTCACGAAGAACACGCCGACCTTCGGATTGAGCAGATCCGTCGCTAGGCCCGCGGCATACCCCGAGTCCATCAGCCCAGGACGGCGCGGCTGCCGGTGGCGTGCGGCATGCGTGGACGCCCCGCTCAGCCGGGCGCGCAGCGAGCGGACGCCCAGCCAGATCAGGTAAATCCCGCCGGCGACCCGCAACGCCAGGTAAGCGTCGTCGCTTGCACGAAGTACCGCCGACAGCCCGAGCGCCGCCACGCACACCCAAATGGCGAGACCCGACAGCACACCGATCACGGTCCACCCGGCGTGCGGTCTGCCGTGGCGCAACAGGCTGCGCAGCACGACCAGCGTGTCCGGCCCGGGCAACAGAACGATCAGGGCGGCGGCGGCCGAGAACGCGGCGATCTCGACGAGCATGGCCGAAGTCTAGAAGCCGGACTTTGCGCCGTCCGCTCGATTTCGCCACCGAGTCGAGCGGACTGGCCGCCTCACAGCGAGTCCCGCCAGGCGAGCCAGCGCCGCAGCGTGGACAGGTCGTAATCCGGGCCGCCGACGCCGACGGTGAACAGCCTGGCGCCCGCCTGCACATAGGCTGGGCCGACTTTCGCGGGCTCGCCGCGTCCCGCACCCACCGAACGTTCAATGTCGCCCGGATCTCGGCCTACCTCGGTGCACCACTGATTCAGGACAGATGACTTGTGGCTGAACGTCGTGACATCGCTGAACGAGTGCCAGATGTCCGCGTGCTGGGCGACCAGGCGCAACGTCTTGCGCTCGCCGCCGCCCCCGATGAGCACAGGGATGCGGCGGGTCGGCGGAGGATTGAGCTGGTCCCATCGCTGCTCGAGGCGCGGTAGTGCAGTGGCCAGATCATCGAGCCGGCTACCCGCCGTGCCGAACTCATAGCCGTATTGGTCGTAGTCCTTCTCGAACCAGCCTGATCCGATGCCCAGGATCAACCGGCCGTCACTGAGGTGGTCGACCGTGCGTGCCATGTCGGCCAGCAGCTCGGGATTGCGATAACTGTTGCAAGTAACCAGCGCGCCGATCTCGACGCGTGACGTCTGCTCGGCCCATGCGCCTAGCATCGTCCAGCACTCGAAGTGCTTGCCGTTCGGATCACCACTGAGCGGAAAGAAGTGATCCCAGTTGAACGCGATATCGACGCCGAGGTCCTCAACCTCGGACAACGCCCGCCGGATGGCCGGGTAGTCGGCGTGCTGCGGCTGTAGCTGGACGCCGATCCGGACGGGTGCATTCGTCATGCGGATCACGCTAGCGGTGCCCACCACCTCGTCGTCCCGCCAAGGGCGATCTGGCAGCGCCCGCCTCAGCGTGGTTGGTCAGGAACTAGCTCGGCCAATAGGTGCTTGACGCGCCCGCCGATCTCGTCGCGGATAGGCCGCACCTGCTCTACAGGCAGACCAGCGGGATCGGGCAGGTCCCAGTCGAGATAGCGCTTGCCGGGGTAGACGGGGCAGGCGTCGCCGCAGCCCATGGTGATCACCACGTCGGCGGCTTGTAGAGCGTCGTCGGTCAGCCGCTTGGGGAATTCTTTCGAGACGTCGATGCCGAGTTCGGTCATTACCTCGATGACGGCAGGGTTCACCTCGTCAGCTGGCGTGGAGCCGGCAGAGCTGACGTGCACCTTGCCTGCGGCGTGATGATCGAGCAGGGCGGCGGCCATCTGCGAGCGCCCAGCATTGTGGACGCACACGAACAACACGTCAGGGATAGCAGTCACGAGGCGGTGATTCAGATTCTGGGCAGCGTCAGGTAGCCGCCGATGGCGCGCTCGCGGATGGCACCGGCGCGGCACTTCGCGTCACAGACCTGGCCACAGGAGTCGCAAAAGGTCACGTACGGGTGCCCGCCCAGGGCCGAGCGCAGACGGTGCAGCAGTTTCATCAGAACGTCCCTTCAGAACTGACGATGGTTCTCGGCTTGGCGATCAACTCATTCGCCGCCGACACCGCGGGCTTGGTGGCCCGCACGATGGCGGCGTGCATGCCGTCGGCTGCTTGGTGAGTGAAGGTCACCGATGCGTCGACGAACCCTGCGGCGGCGAGCCCGTCCAGATATTCGCCATGCGTTAGCGCTCCGGCGATGCAGCCGACGTAGCTGCCCCGCTCGGCCCGGTCCGCCTCGGTGAGGTGATCCTCGGCGACGACGTCTGAGATCCCGATCCGCCCGCCCGGGACCAGCACCCGGAACATCTCGCCGAGCACCGCAGGCTTGTCGACCGACAGGTTGATCACGCAGTTGGAGATCACCACGTCGACCGCGGCGTCAGGCAGCGGGATCGCCTCGATGGTGCCCTTGACGAACTCGACGTTCGTGGCGCCGGCCTTGTCGGCGTTCGCCCTCGCCAGGGTGAGCATCTCGTCGGTCATATCCACGCCGTACGCGAAGCCGCCCGACCCGACGCGACGTGCCGACAGGAGGACATCGATACCACCACCGGAACCGAGATCGAGCACCCGCTCACCGGGAAGCAGATCAGCGACCGCGAGCGGGTTGCCGCAGCCCAGGCTCGCGGCCAGCGCCGCAGCGGGTAGCTCGGCCTGCTCATCGTCGCTGTAGAGGCCGGCACCGAAGGACTCATCCACCTGCACCGAGCCGGAACCGCAGCACGAGCCCGATTCGCTGACC
>JBDUCV010000108.1:0-4621 GCA_040003255.1 Actinomycetota bacterium | reverse complement strand
TCTTCGCGGTTGCCTTTCGTGTCGGTGCTGTCATGCCGTGCCTCCTTGTGGGCAACGTCCAAGCAAACGTCGATCATCAGTGGACGATGCCCAACGTCTGATCGTCAATACGCCACGCCGGAAATTCTTGAGGCATGAATCGGAGCCCTGCGTGCTCTGCACTGATCAATCGTCGCCGTCCCAAGCAGAATCCTCAGCTGTGTAACGCTTTTCGCGGTCCGCAATCGTCTGTAGCGCGCGCGAAGCCGTCGCTTCGTCTTCGAAAGGCCCAATGCGATTCGTGCTGTCTGTCGACGCAAAACGCTCGACTCGATGATGCGTCACGCAATACCAATAGGTTCCCTCGAGGTCGCGATCAGACATCGCTCAACTCCCTGTCTCGGTGATGTGATGCACGATCGACCCGCCGCCGCTGCATCGCAACAGCCGGGCCGATGCGGACGGACGAGTCGACCTGTAAGCCGGGTCCTGTTCCCGACACTGGTTGTGTCGGACGGCGACCATCTATCTCGACCTGCCGTCGCCGACAGGTTCTAGCGGTCTACCCGCAGGCTCGGGCGGGCCACCCTCGAACGCCTGCGCGGATCACCGGTTGCCCGGCGACCCTTCTCGACCTTGCTCCTGGTGGGGTTTACCTAGCCGCGCCGGTCACCTGGCGCGCTGGTGGTCTCTTACACCGCCGTTTCACCCTTACCGGCGACCGAAGTCACCGGCGGTCTGTTTTCTGTGGCACTGTCCCGCGAGTCGCCCCGGGTTGCCATTAACAACCACCCTGCCCTGTGGAGCCCGGACTTTCCTCGGCGAGACCTCACGGTCTCGACGCGGTCGCCCGGTCGGCTCGTCCGCCGCACCTCCGAGTCTACGGTTCGCGGTGCACCTGCGTCGTGCAGCGTCGGGCGGTCGCGCCGATCGACGGTTACCCCCGCCCGGTGGCGGCTCGACGGTGACTGGCGCGCCGGCCGAGATCATCGCGCTGTTTCTTCTCTTGCTCACGCTGAGCGCTCCAGTCGTCCGGCCTGGTGGCCTGAACGAGGCCGCGGTCGCCCTCCCAGCTGCCGCGCTCGTCGTGATCACCGGTTCGGTGCCGGTGGACGCGATGACCACGACGCTGCGCGAGCTCGGTCCGACCGTCGTGCTCCGAGGTTTGCACTGGCGGTTCTCGCCCTCACGGTGACCGGCTTTGTCGTCACGTCCGCGGTCGACGTCGCGCCGGCGTGGGCGGCACTCGCCGGCTGCGTCGCGATGCTGGTGCCGAGACTTCGACGGCGCGATGTCGACCCGGGCCGGCTGCTGGGTGAGATGAACCTCGGCTTCGCCGTGTTCGTCCTCGCGCTGGCCGTCGTGGTGGACGGCGTGACCCGACACGGTCTGGGCGCGACGCTGTCACACCTGATGCCGCACGGAACGTCGCTGCTGGGGTTGATCGAGGCGGCCTTCGTCGCAGCGTTGCTTGCGAACGTGCTGAACAACCTGCCTGCCACGCTCCTGCTATTCGGCCTGCTTGCCACGCCGCCGATCCTGCTGGCCGCGACGATCTGCCTGTGGTTGGCGGTACACGTCGTCGGCGTATGAGTCAGACGCCTCGCCCACCCGTGTCGTTCATCAGCCGGACAGACGACTGGCCGTCGGCGTAGTAGTCGGCGACCGAGATCGACCCGGTGTCCAAATGGATGCGGTACATCGCTTCTGGGCCGGCGCCGAGGGCGAGGCGCAACAGCGACTTGATTGGCGTGACGTGCGTGACCACGACGACAGTGTGACCAGGATGGGCGGCGATGAGGTCGTCGCGAGCTCGGCGCACCCGCCGCTCGACTGCCGATAATGGCTCGCCGCGTGGCGGCGCGACGTCGGGCGAAGCGAGCCAGCCGGCGAGTTCGGCCGGCCAGTCACGCTGAACCTCGGCGAGCGTGTGCCCTTCCCATTCGCCGAAATCGGCCTCGGCGAACGCGTCGACCGCCTGCACCGTCAGATTCAGCGCGGCACCAACGATCTGGGCCGTCTGCATCGCACGCGCCAGTGGCGAACTGAGCAGGGCAGCGACCGCGCTGAAGGACAACGCCCGGGCAGCCAACGCTACTGCTTGCTGCTCACCCGCTTCGTCCAACGGCAGATCATTGCGACCGGAAAACCGCCGATCGGCAGAGTGTTGCGTTGACCCGTGCCGTACCAGAACAAGCCGAGTCGGCGTGCCGGCCGGCACCGTCCAGCTGGGTAGGAGCGAGCTCGGCGCACCGTAGCTCGGCCGTGGCTCGTCGTCGATCGGACGTGGTGCGCCGGGGATGCGTCCCATTGCGATGTCCATCGCCTCGTTGGCGAGCCGGTCGGCGTGCTTGTTGCTCTCGCGCGGGATCCACTCGAAGCTCACCTCGGCAAAGCCCGAACGCAGGGCGGCTGCCTCGCGTACCAGGCGACGCAGGGCGTCGTTCTTCACCTGCCAACGTCCGGACATCTGCTCGACAACTAGCTTGGAATCCATCCGTACCACGACGCTGTCGGCGCCCGCCGCGGCGGCGGCTTGCAGCCCGGCGATCAGCCCGCGGTACTCGGCGACGTTGTTCGTGTCACGTCCAATCGCTTCCTTGCGCTCGGCGATTAGCTCCCCGGTGTCGGCGTCGCGCACGATCGCGCCGTAGCCGGCCGGCCCGGGGTTTCCCCGTGAACCCCCATCGGCCTCGACGACGACCCGACGTCCGCTCACAGGCCGGATTCGGCGGTGCGGACCAGGATCCGGCGGCAGTTCTCGCAGCGCAGCACAAGGTCCGGCGCGGCCGCCCGCACCGCTGCCTGCTCGTTGCCGGCCAACTCGATGCGGCAGCCCTCGCACCGGCGTTGCCGCAACATCGCGGCGCCCACGCCACCGTTCGCCGCGCGAACCTTGTCGTAAAGCGCCAGCAGGTCTTCGGGGATCTCGGCAGCGATCGCGTCGCGCTGGGCACGGTTCGTGGCGCTTGCTGCACCAATCGCTGCGAAGGCCGCGTCGCGTGCCTGGATCAGCGCCGCGCGCTCGCCGTCCGCGGCCTCACGGCGCTTGGTGACCCCGGCGAGTTCGGTGTCGACCGACTCGCGCTGTTCCATGACCTCGAGCAGGTCGTCCTCCAGCGTGGCCTGCCGCCGGGCGAGTGTTGCCACCTCGTGTTGCAAGCCCTCAAGTTCCTTCGCGGGCAAGCCGCCTGCCGTTAGCCGCTGCTCGTCACGCGCCGCCCGGCCGCGCACCGCGTCGACCTCGTGCTCGAGCCGCCGCTGCTCGCCGTCGATGTCGGCAAGCTTCGTCCGCAGCTCGAGCGCCTCGAGGTCCATCGCCTCGATCTGCTGATCGTGCACCGCGATCGCGGCCAGCTCGGGCAGGGTGCTGCGTCGGTGGGCGAGCTGGGCCACGGCGGTGTCGGCGGCCTGCACGTCGAGCAGCCGGAGCTGCGCGGTGGTATCGGCGTTCACAGTCTCGTTTCGGTCGTGTGGGTATGCAACGTCCACGGGTCCGTGACCGTGGTGGACACGGTCACCTTAAGACCTGCGGCGCCGGTGCCGAACCGCTTGGTCAATCGCTCGGCTACGGCGTCGAGCCACGGCGCCTCGGTCGCCCAGTGCGCGGCGTCGACGAGCCCCATCGCCCCGCTGCCGTGTTCGGTTACCGCCTCCAGGGCGGGATGGTGCTTTAGGTCGGCGGTGACGTACGCGTCAGCTCCAGCTCGCCGGGCCTGATCCACGAGCGAACCTCCGGATCCGCCGCAGACCGCCACGGTACGGACGGGAAGGTCCGGCTCCCCAGCGGCGCGGACTCCCCAGGTCGTGCGTGGCAGGACCGCGGCTACGTGGGCGGTGAACTCACGCAGGGTGGTCGCCGTCACCAGGTCGCCCACCCGCCCGGTTCCTCGTGTCGTCGGCTGGCCCGAGGTGGCGACCAAGTCGAAGGCAGGAGTCTCGTACGGGTGCGCGGCGTGCAGTGCCCGCAGCACGTCACCGCGCCGATGGCCGGGCAGCACCATCTCCACCCGCATCTCGCCGACCGATTCGACCCGCCCACGTTCCCCGATCACCGGCGAGGTGCCCACGCCAGGACGGAAGGTTCCGATGCCCTCGACCGTCCAGGCGCACCGCTCGTAACCGCCGATTCGGCCCGCGCCGGCGTCGGCGAGCACGTCGATCAGTCGCTGCGCGTCATCGGTAGGCACGAAGACCACCAGCTTGTCGACCGCGGGATCGTCCTCGGATTCGAGAGGACTCACTTCGCGCAGTCCGATTCGGGCGGCCAACGCGTCGGACACCCCTGGGTCGGCGACATCGGCATTGGTATGGACGACGTAGTGCGCCACCGAATTGCGGATCATGCGATGGACGAGCGCCGACTTGGGGTCGCTCGTCGGCACACCGTGGACCGGGGTCAGCAGCAGCGGGTGGTGCGTGATCAGCAGCCGGGCGGCGACGCCGATGGCCTCGTCCACAGTGGCCGCAACCGGGTCAACGGCGAGCAGGACGTGGTCGACGGGCTCGGCCGGGTCGCCGCAGACAAGGCCGACGGCATCCCACGACTGCGCCCAGGCCGGGTCGAACCAGCTGTCGACCGCGGCGATCACCTCGGCAAGCTGCGGCACGGTCGAACACGCTACTGGCTCGCTATTGCCAC
>JBDUCV010000011.1:0-45205 GCA_040003255.1 Actinomycetota bacterium | reverse complement strand
TGGACGACCCGATCGAGCCAGCGAGAGTGAGTACGAGGACCGCATCGCGAACCCCCGCACCGGCTGGGGCCGGAACGAACAAGACGCCTACGGCGACCGCGAACGCCGCGACTCCCACTGCGGCAGCGAGCGAGCGCAGCCCATGCGCTCCGACAGCATGGGTGAGCACCCACAAGTGCAGCCCGAGCAGCAGCCAGCTCGCCACCCCCCACAGTGCTCCGACGAGCGTGCGTCGCACCGAAAGTCGCATGACGAGTTGATCTCGCCCCAACCGTCGAAACACTGCGTTAAGCAATGCGGGGATGGCGCGCGGGTGAAGGCAGACCAGCAGGAACGGCAATAGGAGAAATGCCCACCAGTACCGCCGTAGCGCGCCAGCACTGGACAGCGGCAGAAAGATCGCGCTGATGATCAGGCCCACCGCAAGACTGAGGGCATAGACGACGACGTTTGCCGAGAGCATTGCCCGCCGGCCGATGCCCGCTCGGCGGCCGAACTCGATCTGCGCTAGCACGGGCCACACCGAGCCTGGAAGGTACTTCCCGACTTGGCTGACCAGAAAGACGCGCGCGGCCTCCGGCGCGGGGATGGATCCTCCGAATCCGCGCAGGATCTCACGCCACAAGCCGAATAACGCGAACACCTGACCTGCGCCGAGGACGAACGCCGTGACGAGGACCAGCCAGCCCATGCGTCGCACTGCTTGGGCGAATGCGTGGCCATTGCGAGACACCTCGACGACTGCGATCGCAACAGCAACGACCCCGACCGCGATCGGCACGATGGTGCGCCACTGGGAGCGGTTCACTCCTGCCCGACCTGATTCAGCACGCCAGCATGACCGGGCCGTTGGCCAGCACGCACATCGTCAAGCAGGGCCACATAGCGTTTCCCCACCGCGGCGACCGAGTAACTCTCGCTTCTTGCCGCCGCACCGCGACCGAGGCGCTCGCGGTCCGCGGGGCGGTCGAGAAGGTGGCGCAACGCCGCGGCCAGCCGGGCCGGGTCACCCGGTTCGACGAGCAGGCCGCTGACATTCGACTCCACTGCCTCGCTAATGCCTGGAAGATTCGATGCGAGTACCGCACATCCGGCCGCCATGGCTTCGAGTAGCGCGACCGGCAGTCCGTCCTGGTCACCGGACGCTGCCCGCACAGAGGGAAAGACCGACACCTCCGCTGCTCCGTACTCGACGGCCAGTCGACGCCGGGGTAGTGCACCGAGGAACTGCACCGGTAAACCTGCTGCCTGAAGGGCCAAGACGTCGCGCAGCGGACCGTCACCGACAACGTGCAATTCGATTGACGTATCGGCCAGCAATCGCAGGGCCTGAAGCAGGACGCCCAGTCCCTTCTTCTCCACCAGACGTCCCGCAAAGAGCAAGCGACCGCGAACACGCTTGACGTTCTCGAGAAGTGATCTGATGCCGTCAACGTCAGCGCCCATGGGGAGCACGAATGTCGCGTCAGGGTCCGAGCCGAGCGCGATCAGCCGCTCCCGCATGTCCTCGTTCATCGTCGTGACCGCCGAGGCGCGCCGCAGCACGGCCCGGATGACGCGGCGACTTACCGGATCGCGCAGACCATAAACGTCCCCGCCGAGAGTGGTTAGGACCATTGGTACGCCGCGCGCGCCCAGCAGCGCGGCCAGACCCTGCGGAATGATCCAGTGCACGTGCAGAACCTCAGGCCGAAGGAGTCGGACGGCGCGACGGACCGCGAAGACCTCCGCAGCGAGAAAGGCGGGCACCTGAAGCCAGTTCGAGCGGCGGCCACGAAGATTCTCCAGAATTGCGCCGTCGGCCAACGTCTCCCAGCGGCGGGGGAAGTACCGAAACCGTTCGACCGACAGCTCACCGATCGACTCGCGGCGGGCTCCCCCGGGAATTGCCGGTACGAGCACCGTCGTCTTGTATCTCGACATCTCGTATGCTGCCAGGTCACGAACGAAGGCAGGCGCGGCGTCATCGGCCGACGCTGGAAAGGTCGACGCCAGCACCAACAGCCGAGGACGGTCCGTCAGCGGCAGCATTTCATCGTGAGGGGACATCACTCGTGCCTGCCCGGCCCGCTGTCGCGGTCATCGGCGCCACTGGTTTCATCGGAGGCGCATTAGTGTCGCGTCTACGAGATCTCGGGGTCGCGACGGAGTCGTTCACCCGAGGCCGCCCCTTCATTGACTCTCGCGGCGCGCTGCGCGGCCAGTGGGACGCAGTAAACACCGTCTACTGGCTGGCCGGGAGCATTCGCCCGGCCACGGCGGCCGAGGACCCCGCCCAGGGCATCGCGGATCGCCATGCGCTGCAGATGCTACTGGACGCGATAGAACGGGAACGCCCCGATATCAGGGTCGTGACCGCGGGCTCAGGCGGCACGGTTTACGACGCGCGCCAGCCCGCGCCGTATGACGAGGAGTCCCCCGTAAGCCCGGCGAACGCCTACGGAGCTGCGATGTGGGAACTCGAGCAGCTCGTTTCCTCCGCTCGAGATAGCGCCATCCTGCGGGTTGCCAACGCTTATGGTCCAGGGCAGGTCGCCCGACGGGGGCAAGGGGTCGTCGCGCATTGGATGTCGAACATCGCCGCGGGCCGCGAGGTGCAGTTGATCGGCTCGGAGCAGGTCGCCAGGGACTACGTCTATGTCGATGACGTCGTCGGCGCGCTGGTCCGGGTTCACCTTCAGCGCTCCAACGTCCCGCAGGTCATCAACATCGGCTCCGGGCGCCCGACGACTCTCGGCGAACTTCTTCGTCTCATCGAGGACGTGGTGGCGCCGACGTCCGTGTCAGTCCGGCGCGAGCCCGGCCGGTCATTCGACGCCGCAAGCACTTGGCTCGACGTCAGCCTGGCAGCATCGACGTTGGATTGGCGACCAACCGTCGAGCTGCGCGACGGGCTGGCCCGAACGTGGCGCCACGTGCGCATCGCGGACAGGCACCCGGTTGGTAATGAACCGGAGCAGCGGTCGTGAGCGACGGACGGATCCGGCATCGGCAAGGGGCTGTGCGGATCGTCGACGGCGTGCCGTATGCCAATCGGCAGAGCACCTTGTCGCTGCTTCCCGGAGCAGCGGTCGGACGTTGGTTAGCCAGTCGGGAGACCGACCTGCGAGGGACACTCCTCGACCTCGGCGCCGGCAATCAGCCCTTTCGGAGCTGGTACGGCTCGCGGGTGACGCGCGTCGTCGCAGTCGACGTCGCGCCGGCCGCCGGTTTGGACGTGCTCACTTTGGCCGCTCCGTTGCCGTTCCGGGACGCGGTCTTCGACACGATCCTGTGCACCTCGGTGCTCGAACACGTCGACAACCCGGAATGTGCCGTTGACGAGATGAGCAGAGTCCTGCGGCCCGGGGGCCGTCTGTTGATCACCGTGCCATTCCTATACCCGACCCACGAGGCACCGTATGACTATTGGCGCACCACCCATCACGGGCTCGCCTCGGTGCTACGCCGTCACGGATTCCTGGTTGACGACCTGTCCGCGCAGGGTGGGCCATTCCTGCTCATGGGGCACTTCGGGATTCTGGGGGTAGTCGGTGCGTTGCGCGTCCTGTCGAGAGCCCTGGGGCCGCTCGGTCGGTTGTTTGACAATCGGCTGCTGGCCGCATTGATTGCAGCACCGCAGGAACTCATCCGGGTGCGCGTTTCCACCCGGCTGAGCGCTCTTTCGAAGGCGGCCAGCTTGGGCTACATGGCGGCTGCACGCAAGCCAGGCTGAGTCAGATACGACTCGATTCGACGAGGCGCGGAGCGCTGCGCCGAGCGCGGGCAGCCGGCGCCCGTGCGCCCGGCGTCCCGATCCAGATGAAGGTGGGAATGATGGGCGAGACCGTGCGCCACAATGCAATTGGGGCACGTCGGAGTGGCGCAGGCACCATGTCGTCTGCCCTGAAACGGTCTGGGTCCGCGAGAACTGTATAGGTGTAGTCCCACACGGATAACCCGCGGCACATCCTGCGCAGATTACGTCGGGTTCGAAACGTCTCGTAGTAGTGATCGGCGCGGCCAGTGACCTTTACGTACCGATTGGCCAAGGGTTTCGGTAGCCAGGACAATAGCGGAAGCTTGTAGTGCGGTTCGACGACGCCCAGACGATTGCCCAAGCCGAGATAGACAACACCCTCCGGTCTCAGCACACGACCGATCTCTTTCATCACCGCGTCGGCATCGACCACGTGCTCGTAGATGTGATTAAAAACCACGACGTCGACCGATTTACTTGGCAACGGCAATGCCTCACCGTCCGCGCAGGTGAAGTGGACCGCGCCCCCGAATCGCTTCGCAGCTCGACTCAACCCCGGGACGTCGATGTCGACGCCGACCACCGTAGCTCCCGCGCGACGAAGCTCGTCTGCGATAAACCCAGTCGAGCAGCCGATGTCCAGCACCGTCAATCCGTCGAACGCGGAGTCGCCAAGGAAGTCGGATAGGACGGCAGAAATCTTACCGGCCTTCTGGCGGCGACCCGCTTCGTCCAGCATCTCCGACTGCAATTCGGAGTATGCGAGCTGCCGCTCACGCCCAGTGCCGGGGGCGAAGGGGGACGCGGACTGGGATCGTGCTGCCATTATTTGCATCACCTCGGGAGAGGCAGTCGGATTCGCCTCACGGCGCGGCCGCCTACTTTAACGAGCCCGTATCGAGCCCACCGACAGCGGATCACCGCACGATCAGCTTCAGCTCGTCGTGAACCTCCGTTGTGCCGCGACCGTCCGCGTTTTCGTTCTCCACGTTCACGCGAGCGTGGCCGAACCGCATTTTTTTGGTGTGCTCCAGGGTGTCCTCGATCAGCATCCGGTTCGTCCGGATCAGGTCGGAGATGATGCCGATGATCACGCTCAGGAAAGACATGATCAACAAGACCGCGCCGAGGATCAATGACTGCAGATGACTGCCCGGCTTATCGCGTAGCTGCAGGACGGCGAAGCGAACGTATGGCACCAGACCGATCAGCCCGAACATGGCCGCCAGCATGGTAAAGATGACGTACGGCTTGTACATGATGTAGGCGCGAACGATGGCGCCGGCGGACTGCAGCACATGGTGGTGCGTTGACTTGAACAGTCGAGACTCGCGGGTTTTCGGATTGGTGACGATCGGCATGCTTACGATCTTCAATTTCTTGTTGCCGGCCTGAATGATCGTTTCCATGCAGTAGCTGAAGCGGGTGATCGTGTTGAGCAGCATCAGGCTGTCGCGCGAGTAGGCCCGGAACCCGCTCGCCGCGTCAGGCAGGTCGGTGCCCGCTGCGCGATTCACGATTCGGCTGCCGAACTTCTGCAGCATGATCTTCAAGCGGGAAAAGTGCTCGACCAGGTGGACCTGACGGTCGGCGATGACGATCTCAGCCTGGCCGGACAGGATCGGTTGCACGAGATCTGCGATCCGGTGCTGCGGGTACTGGTTGTCGCCGTCGGTGTTGACGACGATGTCGGCGCCGAGCTCGAGCGCCCGTTGCACCCCGTCGTGGAACGACCGGCCCAGCCCGCGATTGCGCGCGTGCCGCACGAACTCCGTCACGCCGTGCTGCTGGGCGACCTCAACCGTTCGATCGGTTGACCCGTCGTCGATGACGAGGACGATGATCTCGTCGATTCCGTCGATCTTCTTTGGGATCGACTCGAGTACGAGGGGGAGCGTCTCCTCCTCGTTCAGGCAGGGAACCTGTACTACCAGTCGCACGTCACTGACCTCGTTCGCAACTCTCTGGGCTTCTGCGGGGATCTATCTGCCCACCGGCCGGTGCCAGATTACCGCGGCACCAGGCTTCGTCGCCGTCGCCGTGCACCTGTGGCCAAGAACGACGCTGCCGATTAGGTCGAGCTTTTCCGAAGTTGATATACGGTGAAATCGTAGGGATAGGGCACGCGTCCCTTGGGGCGGGACTCGAACGTCTCCGCCCAGTGCTGCAGGTTACCGGCTTCCTGGAGGACCTTCGTACTGGTCATGCCCTCGATCGCCGGAGGTGTGCTCTGACCTCTCGTGATGTAGAAGATCGGACGTGATGACGAGCTGAAACGAGTGAGGTAAATTGCGAGAGCTTTCGTGGCAATCGCCGGGTCCCGTGGCAACAGCGCGCTCGATTGATCGGCAATCGCCAAGAGCGGACCACCGAAGAGGTAGTACGGCTGCGGACAGCACGGCCCCGAATACGCCCACAGGAAAATGCCCCGCTGCTCGCCGGCAAGTGCGGCCACGCGCTGGACGAGCTCCACCGAACCCCCATTCTCGTTGTGATCGCGCAGCGGCCACGACTGGCTAAGGCCGAAGCCAGCGAAAGCGCCGAGCATCACCGCGACCGCGACCGCGCTGATCGCCATCGGCAGGGCTCTGCGGAGAATGAGATAAACCGCAAGAGCGCCGAAGCCAATGACGATGGCCATCCCCGGCAAGACGCTCGTGACGAACCGCCTGGTAGACCACATGAGGTACGGCGAATTCCGGACGTGGTAGCAGTAGAGCGCAAGCAAACTGGCCGTCGGCAGAGCCACCACCCATCCCTCGAACCGCCATTCCCGCAGCGCGATGGCGCCGAAGCCGACAAGGAGCAGAGCCAGCCCGGGCAGCGTAAAGAACCAGCTCAGCCGGATGAGCGACGCTTCGTCAAACGTCCGAAACGGTACTCCGTTGCGGACGGAGTAATCCGCGCCGAACAGGCGCGGACGCAAGAAACCGAGCAGCATCAGCGCGCCACAGATAGCAGTGAACCCGGCGCCATTGATAAGTTGCCGGCGCCGCGTTCCGGCCAGTTGGTTTTCGACAAGAGCCATCACCCGGCCTTGGTAGGCAACCAGAGCAGCAATTACTCCTAACCCCGTCATGGCCACAACAACCAGCAAAAAGGACGGAACGCCATTCGCCACCGTGTATTGCTTGGCCAACCCATATGCCTGGAGGAAGCCATAGGGAAGCAGGCACAACAGCCCGGCCGCGAAGCCCGCAGCGCGCTTGTCAAAGCGACGGAAAGCCAGCAGCGAACACAGCGCGGTCCAGCCGATCAGCACCAACACAATTCCATCCGGACGCTCTAAATAGGAGAGTGCGAGCATCGCGCCGGCCACAACCGCGGGTAGGATCCACGCCGTGCGAATGCTGAGCACTACCCCCAATATCACCCCGAGAAAAAGCATCTGGCCGAAGATCTCGGCACTGGGATACTTTGCTTGCCACACTTCGAGCATATTCGTCGAGAGCACCAGCGCCGCCGCCCAAGCTCCTGGAATTCCGGCAAGTCGCCGGGCCACGGCAATCGCGAGACACACAGTTAGAGCTGCGAGAAGCGGTCCAGTATTGAATAAGGCGGTGAACCCGCCGACCTGGTAGGAGGTCGCGAGGAGTGCCGACCACAGGTGGTAGAACTGCGGAAATATCGTTCCGGGCTGGCCCGGTTTATCCCAGAGTGCCGGCCACTCGAACCCATCCCCCCAAGGCGGCACGGGCAAGTCCGACGCCGCCAAATCATCCGGAAATTCGATTGAGTGCGTGCGAGCGATTGCCACCGCGTGCTCAACGTAGGCCCCCGGATCTCGGTCCCCTGTCCCGTACTCGAACCCTGGGAAGACCAGTACCGCAGTCAGCACGAGGCCGGCGATGGTCGGTGCCAGGCCGGCTGGGTCGATCCGGACTGATGGCCGGTGCCGAGTGGCAACGACCGCGATTGCTAGCAAAATCACCAGCGAACCGGCGGTGACGTTGGGCAAGGTGTTCATGCTGAGGTGCGCGGCCGCCAGCGAAATGACGGAAACCGTTCCGATGGCGGTCGCCGCAGCGAGCAGAACAACCTCCGCTAATGACAGCGCGCGGTCGGCCTGTGCCTCACCAGCCGATTGACGCGGGCTTGCGGCCACTTCGCGTTGCTCCAGAGCGGCGGTGCTGTCAGCGCTGTCCATCGTCGAGGCAGCGCCACTGGGCGGCGCGAGATCAGCGGAAGCTGGATAGTCGGACACGGGGCGCGAGGATATCGCACCTGCAAGGGCTCGACGGACCAACAGAATTCCGGCCGGCCACGGTTAGCCTTCGTCCCGTGGTTCATGCGCGTCGCTCTGATCCGGCTGACGGACAACTTGTCGAGGTGACGGCAGTCGTGGTCACCTGGCGTGCGGCGCATCTGCTTGCCGAGTGCCTGGACTCCCTGCTGGCGCAGACCTATCCGTGTCGGGTCTTGGTCGTCGACAACGCCTCGTCAGACGGAACCGACCGCGTACTGGATCGATATCGCACTCGGATCGAGGTGTTGCGCCTCCCGGCGAATGCCGGCTTTGCAGGTGGTGTTTCAGCTGCGATTCCGCACGTCGGAACCCCGTTGTTCGCGCTGCTCAACGATGACGCCGTCGCTGATCCGCACTGGGTCGAGCGATGCGTCCAGCAGCTCACTGGCGAGGACAATGTCGCCGCCGTAACCGCGCAGATCCGGCTTTGGGACGAGGAGTCAACGTCACCCGAGCGGCTGAACAACGCTGGGGTGCGGTTGACGAGCGGTGGGTACGGCGCAGACCGCGGATTCGGCTGTCCGATCGGGCGGCCGTTCGATGAGCCGGCCGACGTGTTCGGCTTTTCCGGGGGTGCGGCATTGCTTCGGATTCAGACCGTGCGAGAAGTAGGCGGCGTGGCGGCGCGCTACTTCCTGTATTACGAGGACACCGACCTGTCGTGGCGGCTTCGGCTCGCCGGCTGGCGCATACGGTATGAGCCGACGGCGGTCGTATGGCATCGGCATGCGGCGTCGAGTGACGTCCGCTCCGCATTGTTCGCCCGCTGCAACGAGCGGAACCGGCTGCTGACCCTCCTGCGCTGCGCACCGGCGCCTTTCGTGATCACTCAACTGATCCGGTTCTGCGTGACGACAGGGTCGCTTGCTGTCAAGCGTCGGCTCGGTCGGGTGCCGGACGACGTTCCAACGTTTGACTGGTGGCTACGGATCCGGGTCCTCGCTGAGACACTGCGCGCCGCCCCGTGGGCGCTTCGCGAACGGCGAGCGATCGGCCGACGAAGCAGCCTGCGCCGGGCCGACGTGATGCGGGAGTGGCTCGGTCGCTGAGCCGGTCAGGTTATCCTCGGTTCGCCGACTTCCGGGTCTCAGAAGCGGCCCAGCCATCGCGCACGAGGGAAAGGACTGTTGTGACGCTGACGAACAGCGTCGACGAGCGAGCCCGGGCACAGGGCCGAGTTCGCAGAGAGCTGCTCGTCGGATTGATCCGGAAGGATCTCAAGGTCAAATACCAGGGCAGTATTCTGGGCTTCCTGTGGTCGCTGGCCAATCCCCTCGTTCTGCTGCTCGTGTACTCGTTCGTTTTCCAGGTCGTGCTCAAAGCCGGGATCCCACAGTTCGGGTTCTTTCTGCTGTCCGGACTGCTCGTCTGGAACGCGTTCGCCGGTTCGGTCAACGTCGCGACCGACGCCGTCGTCGGCAATGCCGGCCTGGTCAAAAAGGTCCGAATGCCGCTCAACGTCTTGCCGTTGACGGCGGTCGGCTTTCAGGCCGTGCATTTCGGGCTCCAACTGCTCGTGCTCATCGGCGCCATGCTCCTGACCGGCTACACGGCGTTTCTTGGCCCCGGCCTGTTACTCATCGCGCCTGCGCTGGTGGTCACCCTGATGTTGAGCGTGGGCTTGTGCTACCTGGTGGCGGCACTCAATGTGCGCTACCGAGACACGAAACACATCGTCGAGATCGTCTTGATGGCCGGCTTCTGGGTGAACCCCATCGTGTACTCGGTCTCGCTCGTCTCCAAGTCGCTGTCGGCGCGCAGCGACTGGCTGTACACGCTGTATTACCTGAACCCGATGAGTGGCGTGGTGACCTCGATGCAGCGCGCCCTCTACGCGAAGGACGTGACTCCTCGGGGGGGCCGACCCGTGTTGGCCGATCCCGGCTATCTGTTCTATCTCGAGCGACTCGGTCTGGGCGCCGCGGTGTCGGTGCTGGTGCTGTGGTGGGGGTTGCGTACTTATCATCGGCTGTCGGCAGACTTTGCCGAGGAGCTGTAGACGTTGGCCGACATCGCGATTCGCGCGCACGACGTCAGCAAGCGCTTCGTCACCCATACCGAGCGCTCCACGAGCCTCAAAGAACGTTTGATCCGGCGTAAGTCGTCGAGTCATGAATTCTTCGCCTTGCGCAACTTCTCGGCCGATCTCGACTCCGGCAGCACCGTCGGCCTCATCGGCGCAAACGGTGCGGGTAAATCCACACTGCTCAAGGTGCTGGCCGGCATCCTGCGTCCCACCAGTGGCCTCGTCGAAGTTCGCGGTCGGATCGCCTCACTACTCGAGCTCGGTGCCGGCTTCAACGGCGAACTGACCGGTCGCGAGAACGTCTACCTCAACGCCTCGCTACTCGGCCTCTCCCGCCGAGAAACCGATCAACGCTTCGACTCCATCCTGCACTTCTCGGAGCTCGAGGAGTTCATCGACAACCCGGTAAAGCACTACTCGTCAGGGATGTACGTCCGGCTTGGCTTCTCGGTCGCTGTGCACGTCGATCCCGACATTCTGCTCGTCGACGAAGTGCTCGCCGTGGGTGACGAGCACTTCGCTCGCAAGTGCCTGGAAAAGATCAGCGAGTTCCAGGCCGACGGAAGAACGATCCTTTTCGTCAGCCACGGCCTGGATCTGGTCGAACGCATCTGCACCCGTGCCATCGTCTTGAACCACGGACAGACGGAGTTCGACGGTGATCCGTACTTCGCGGCGGAGGCGTTGCGGAAAATCCTCGGCACTGATATTCCGGCGCGGGTGCCCGACGTCACTCCGGACGAGGGCATCTCGTTCCGGCAAGTCACTTGCAGCGATGTCGCAGGGGGGCACGCGCGCGCTGAGTTCCGTGGTGGCGCCCCGCTGGTCATCCGGGTGGAGGCGTACGTCGCCGAGCAGTGGCGTAAGGAAGTGGATCAGGTGCAAGTTGTCGTTATGGGGGTCGGAGACCTCCCGATCTGGTCCATGACAGCCGAGCGAGGAGAGCTGCCCTCTGATCGTGCCGAGTGGACGATCGACTTCATCATTGAGCGCTGCCCTCTCGTGCAGGGAAGGTTTGTCACGGCCGTTGGACTCGTCAACGCAGCCGGTGAGTCGATCGCGGCGACTCGCACCCAAACTGCATTCGGCGTGAAGTCCGGGCAGGCTGCCGGGTTGGTCAAGGCGGACTACCGAGTCGAGGCTGCACCGAAGGGACCTGCCGGGTGAACGACCGCACTGAGAGCGCCTACTACGCATTTCGTCATTTCGACCCGGACAATGCGCGAACGGTATTGTCCTACTACCAGCGGTACTTTGCTTCAGGACCGGTACTTGAGCTGGCTTGCGGCACAGGCGTGTTTCTAGAGCTGCTGCGGGATGCAGACATCGAGGCCCGCGGCGTTGACGTCGACTCAGGAATGGTCGACATGGCGCGCTCGGCGGGACACGACGTGATCCTCGGCGACGCTCTCGGCTACCTGCGGGACACGCTCGACTCGTCGCTACAGGGACTGTTCGCCGCCCATTTTCTGGAGCATCTGCCGGCTGAAATCGTCCAGGACGTGTATATCGAGGCGGCCCGCGTGCTCGCGCCAGGCGGCGTCTTCGTAGCTGTGGTGCCTAATCCTGCCTGCTTGTCGGTGCTTGGCTACGACTTCTGGCGCGATCCCACCCACGTCCGGTTCTATGACCCGGTGGCGCTCCAGTTTTTCGCAGAGCAAGCCGGCCTCACCGTTACCGACACTGGCGGCAACCCGCAGAATCACCCAGGCCCGCCGCCGCACCTGCGCCTGCCGGACTTCGACGCGTTTACCCCGCTCGCCGGGAACGTGGTGGACCTGGTGCAGCATGCGAATTGGATCCATCGCGACGACAAGTCGGACGATTCAAAAGCTGATCGCAGGCCGGGCGCTATCGTCGCAGCTTACCGATCCAAAGCTGTGGAACACGCCGAACAAGTGAGCCGGGGTCCCACCCTGCAGCAGGTCTGGGCTGAGCTGGGCCATGTCGTTCGTTCCCTCGACGACCGGGTACAGCTGCTCCAGCACGAGTTGGCCGTGGCTAGGTCCGCCCACGACACACTGCTTGACGAGCTGTATCCAGCCAATGAGGTCTACGTCGTTGCGGCCAAGCCGAATCCCGAGGACGCGCACTAATGGCGGATTTCCTCGCCACCGTTGTCGTCGTCAACTACAACGGAGCGCACCTGCTGCCCGCGTGTCTCGATGCGCTCGCTGCGCAGCTATCGTCCTCGCCAACGTTCCATACGGTGGTCGTCGACAATGCCTCGACGGACGGCTCGCTGGAGCTCCTGGCACGTGACTATCCGTGGGTTCGGGTCATCACCAGTCGGCGCAACCTCGGGTTCGCTGGAGGCAATAACCTGGCGCTCGCGCAGGTGACGACGCCATTCGCAGTCTTGCTGAACAACGATGCCGCGCCGGAACCCGGATGGTTGGCGAACCTGTTGTCGGCGTTCGGCGAGGCCAGCGGTCATGACCTCGGTATCGTCACCGGCAAGGTCTTGTTCATGCCGCGATTCGTCCGCCTGCACGTGTGCAGCGACAGCTTTCGGCCGGCGAAGCTCGATACCCGAGATCTTGGTTTCCGCATCTATCAGGTGCTGGTGGACGGCTGCGACGTGACCGGCAAGGTCATCTGGGCGGACGCAGCCTACGGTCCCGAGGGAACCGGCGAGGCGATGTTCCGATGGACCCGGCCGCAAGGTGATGCTCTGGTCCCGGTGCCGGCCGCCCTGGCCGAAAACGGTTCTTTGGTTCGGCCCGTCGTGGTCTCTGTACGAGCAGCGGGTCCTCGGGAAAGGACCGCGGTGCAGCTGTCGACGGCCGGCGTCCGGCTAGATGTGAAAGTGGGTTCCGATGTCATGGACCTCACCCTTGAGGTCAGCGCCGGCACCGAGGCAGTCGACGTGATCAACAATGTCGGCGGCATCGTCCTGCAGGATGGATCAGGAGCTGATCGCGGCTTCCTTGAGGTCGACGAAGGACAGTACGAGGAATCGATTGAGGTCTTCACCGCCTGCGGAAACGGCATGGCGATGCGCACCACCGTAGGCCGCGAAGCCGGTTGGTTCGATCGAGGCTTCTTCATGTACTACGAGGACACCGACCTGTCCTGGCGATGCCGCTCCCGAGGGTGGGCCATCCGCTACGTACCGACGGCCGTCTTGCGGCACGTCCATGCCGCGAGCAGCACCGAGTGGTCACCTCGCTGGAGGTTCCACGTCGAGCGCAACCGCCTGCTGATGCTGACCAAAAACGCCACCGGTGACTTGGCGAGGACGGCGATCACCTCATCTTTCCGATCGCTGGGCATGCTCACGCTGCGATCCTTGAAGGAGGGCATCCGTCAACGTCGCAGGCCGGCGATACGTCCGCTCGTATTGCATTCGCAGATCTTGCTGTCCTTTGCTGCGCGAACGCCAGCCGCGTTGCGTGACCGTCGCGCTATCCGCCGAAGCGCTGTCGTGCCGCGTGACATCTTACAAGAGTGGCTGGTGAGCTCACGGTGAAAGCTGCTGTGTATGACCGCTTCTGGCACTCGATGGGAGGTGGCGAGCGGCATTCGGGGATGATTGCCCAACTGCTGGCCCAGGCTGGCGTAGATGTGGACCTCGTCGGCCACAGCGACGTCTCGCTCGATGAGCTCGGGAGTCGCCTGGCGCTGGACCTGTCCCGCGCCTCGCTCCGGATTGTCCCCGATCGGGGTGAAGCCGCAATGGCCGAAGTGACGGCGGACTACGACCTCTTTGTCAACTCGACATACATGTCGCGCGTTGAACCACGGTCGAAACGATCGGCGTACCTGTGCTTTTTCCCGACCCCGTTCGACCATGACCTGCCTCTGCTCCACCGCAAAGCAATCAGGATCCTCGGCCCGCGACTGGCCCACCCCGAGACCCCCGAGTCTCCGGCTGCGCTGCGCTACGGGACGGGGTGGTACCCCCAGGAGGGTGGTCGCCGCCGCCGCTGGGCCTGGAGCAACGGCGAAGGGGTGCTGCTCTTCGGAGCCGGGCCGGGCTTGACCCTCGAGGTCGACTGCGGACGCCCGGGCGCGGTCGATTCAGTCGAGGTGTCGATCGAGTTCGACGGCACAACCCGGCAAGTCCTGCAGGTTGCGCCTGAGTTTGCTTCGGCGCAAATCGAGCTGCCCGCCGCTGACCACGTGCGCGAATTGCGGCTGCGATCCGCCACGTTCAGCCCGGGTCAGCACGATCCGCGTAGCTTAGGCGTGGCGCTGAGCAGGCTGCGGGTCAGCGGCGCGAGACTGAGACCGCGTGAACGCGTCGCGATCCGATATCCGTGGTTGCTCCGCCGTCCTGACGACATGTCCTTCGTCCAGTCCTACAACGTCGTCCTGGCGAACTCGGCGTACACCCAGGGATGGATACGCACCTTGTGGCAGAGCGAGTCCGAGATTCTCTTTCCGCCGATCGAGGTCAACCGGGTCGCCTGTCGTCAAGACCGCAGCAAGGTCATTCTGAGCGTCGGTCGCTTCTTCGCGCCGGGTTACGGCCACTCCAAGCGGCAGTTGGAGATGGTTCGGATGTTCGGCGACATCGTCCGGTCAGGCCTAATTCCCGACTGGCGCCTTGTCGTGATCGGAGGATGTGAGGACAGCCAGCGGCCGTATCTCGAGCGGGTGACCGCCGCTGCGGCCGGCTTGCCGGTCGAAATCCATGCCAACGCACCGCGATCGCTCGTCGATGAGACGATGGGATCGGCCGCGATTTTCTGGTCCGCGACGGGTTTCGGCGAGGACACGAACAAGCGGCCGTGGACCAACGAGCACTTCGGGATGACAACCGCAGAGTCGATGGCGGGCGGCTGCGTACCCGTCGTGATCGATCGGGCTGGTCAGCGCGAAATCGTGCGCGACGGAGTGGACGGCTTTCGCTGGACAGACCCCAGCCAACTACGTATCCGAACCCTTCAGGTTGCGACCGACGAAGCGCTCCGCGCGCGGTTGTCGGCGGCGGCCGTGCATCGGGCGCAAGAGTTTTCCGACTCAGCCTTCGCTAAGCGATGGAACCGACTGATCGTCGACTACGACCTGTTGCAAACGAGCCCACCGCGCGGCTTCGATAGCGGGACCGAGCACCATGGTGGCGCGAAATCCGTTCGACCGAATCCCCGAAGCAACTAGAAAGGGCTGGCAGTTATGTCAAACGGTCTCGCACGGGCCGCTCGCCGCACCGGTGGCCGGGTCAAGCGCGGCGCCCGCGGAATCCTCGCGGCCGGGTCTCTTGGCTCCCGCGTCGACCAACTCGCCGCCAGAATCGACCGACTGGACCAACAGCGTGGGCTTGCGTCGGACGTCAATCCGAGGTTGCGAGAGCTCGGTGTCCTCGACGCGTTGTCCCACGACCCCGACTCCTACGCACGCTGGCTGACGTGGCGCCCGCCCGGGCACTTTTACTCCGCGATTCCGAGTGTTCACGATCTTGGGCAGCGTCTTGATGCGCTCTGGCCGGCGGCGCGGCCGGAAAGAGTCGCAGGCATCGACCTGAACGCCGAAGTTCAGCTCGATACGTTCCGCCGGGTCGCAGAGTTCGGACGGGAGCTCACGCTTCCCGCGTCCCGGTCAGAATCGTCACGGTACTACAGCGACAATGTCTCGTACGGACCGGGGGATGCGCTGACGCTTCACGGCATGCTCCGCCACGCTCGTCCGGAGCGACTCATCGAAATCGGCAGCGGGTTTTCCTCCGCAATGACGATGGACACGGTGGAACAATTCTTGGACGGCAAGACGCAGCTGACATTCATCGAGCCATACCCGGAGCTGCTCGAGTCGCTCATGAGGCCCGGGGACGAGGATCGTGTCGCGGTCATTGCGAAGCCCCTGCAAAGCGTTCCCCTCGACGTATTCTCCATGCTTGAGGCGGGTGACGTCTTGTTCGTCGACTCAACACATGTTGTGAAGACCGGAAGCGACGTCGTATGGCTTTACGGTGAGGTCCTGCCGATCGTCAAACCAGGCGTCTACGTGCACATTCACGACATCTTCCATCCCTTCGAATATCCGAAAGAATGGGTGCTCGAAGGCCGGGCGTGGTCCGAGGCGTACCTGGTCAGGGCGTTCCTAACCTGTAACGAGGACTTTGAGATCTTGCTCTTCAATGACTGGCTCGCGAAGTTTCACCGAGACGCGATCTCCGCGCACTTGCCCCGGATGCTCGACAACACCGGCGGGGCGCTCTGGCTCAGGCGAGTAGGCCGAGCCGGCTGAGCTGGCAACCCCAATCCCCAACGCTCTAGGGAGCATGCCGTGTCGGTTATTCCGGCGATTCGAAATCGGGTTCGCGCCAGGCTTCTCGCTCGCGCCGCTGGGGGCGATCCACGACTTCGTCCGTGGCCCTCCGTCCAGCGCAAGTCCGACCCAACGTCTTATCAGCGGGTGTGCAACATATGCGGATGGCACGGCGCGAACTTTGTTGGGTCGCCGCACAGCGAATCCGCTCAATGTCCACATTGCGGCAGTATTGCCCGGGATCGGTTTCTGTATTGGTGTTGGACCGAGCGGATCGCGTATTCGGCCCAGCAGCGCGTCTTAGAGACGAGCCCCCGGCTGGACGAGCGCTATCGCAAACGGATGGCGCACCTCGTCGCGTATACCGCAAGCGACTACGACGAGTCGGCACATAAGGCCATGATCAAATTGGATCTGCAGGATATTAGGCTGCCTGCCTCAAGCGTCGATGTGGTGTTGACACCGCACGTCCTCGAGCACGTGCCCGATACGGCTCGCGCGCTCTCAGAGCTGCATCGCGTCCTGTCGCCAGGCGGAACCGTCATGCTGATGATCCCGATGCCGCAGGCGGTCACCGCGCCGCCGATCGAACCCGAGTATCACGGGGACAACACGCTCGTCTATTGGCGGTTCGGATGGGACCTGCGCGAGCAGGCACAGGGCGCGGGGTTCGAGGTCAGCTGCTTGGTCACCCAGCCGCTTATTGAGCGGCTCGAACGGAAAGAGTTCGATACAGGATGGACCGCTCCCGACATCGATGAGGTCGATTTGCTGAGTCACGCGGACCCAACAGGCCTAACAGCCGTGGCAGACGGACGCGCCGCCCGCCGGTACGGGTTCGAGCCGGATCTCCATTTCATCACCTGGCAGTGCACCAAGCGTGCCGACTAGGCCTGGCCCGAGGCTCCGCGTCACACTCGACGGAACGCCGCTCCTGGGCAACCGCACCGGTATCGGTCGTTACGTCGACAACCTCATCCGGCAACTTGGGGACGATGATGGCCTCACCATCGGCGTCGCCGCCTTCAGCGTGCGACGGCGTCGAGCCCTGCGATCACTGCCGGCGACGGCGCGTCTCGTCCGGCGGCCAGTTCCGGCCCGCCTGCTGCATCGCGCTTGGTTGGCAGGCGATCGTCCGGTCGCGGAGTGGGTGATGGGGCGCGCCGACGTCGTGCACGGAACGAACTTCGTGCTTCCTCCCACAAGGAGCGCCGCGGGCGTTGTGACCATCCATGACCTGACGTTCCAGCGCTATCCGGGCCTAGTGGACGCGGCGTCCCTCGCTTACCGGTCTCTCGTGCCCCGCTCGGCGCAGCGGGCTGCGGCGATTCTCACGCCGACCCGTGCCGTGGCCGAGGATCTCATCGAGGAGTACGGCATTGACCCCGCGAAAGTTCACGTGACACCACTCGGCGTGGACGACACCTGGTTCGCCCCGGCTCCCCCACCGTTGCCGCACTTACCGGTCCGGTACGTCCTCGCGGTCGGCACCTTGGAGCCGCGCAAGGGTCTCGATAGCCTCCTCGCGGCCTACCGTGAGTTGGCGGCAGCCGATCCGACCGTTCCCGACCTCGTGCTCGCCGGATCAAGCGGGTGGGGCCCATCACTAGATCTTGCTGGCGTCGATCCGCGCCGTGTTGTCCTGACCGGGTATCTCGACGACGCCGACCTGCGAGCCGCCGTTGCGGGTGCCGAGGCGGTCGCCTATCCGTCCCGCTACGAGGGCTTCGGCCTCCCGCCGCTCGAGGCCATGGCGCTCCGCGTGCCGGTCGTTGCAACGGACATTCCCGCGGTGCGTGAGGTCACCGCCGGACACGTCCCGCTCGTACCTGTCGGAGACGTCGAAGCGTTGGCAGCGGCGTTGCGCGCAGTGCTCACGGATGCCCCAACATCGGCGGCGCTCGAGGCGGCACGAGATCATTCGCGAACGTTCAGCTGGCGCCGCTGCGCGGCGTCGACGGCGGCGGTGTATCGGGCGGTCGCGGGATGATCTGGCGAGTAGACCGTCTCGTTCGCGGCATGCGGACCAGCGTCGCGGCGGCGGTGCTCGTCGCAGCTGCAACGGTGGGAGCGGTGACGACCGTCGAATCCCTCTTGGACGGCCGTAGCCAGGTCCATCGCGCACGGCAGATACGGCGCGTCGACGGTCGGCCCGCACTACTCCGCGATAACGGCGACCGCTTTATCGGCTTCGTCGCAGCGCACGTGCCGCCGTCGGCGAAGATCCGCATCGTGCAACCGATTCGTCCGCGGGACCACGATGATCCGGTGCCACTCGGGCCGGCCGGCGTGTGCGGTAACCAGGTCTATTCCGGCGAGTACTGGTGGGTCGTCTACGCGCTGCTGCCCCGCAAATCCGTATGCGCCGCGGACGGAAGTTGGACGGTATACCTGCATGTGCCGGTTCCGAACGGCGTGACCTATCGGTTCTCCCCGACGCTCGGAGTCGCCGCGCCATGACTGCCGTGGCCCTACTCCTGTTGGCTGGCGGCGGCCACGGCTTGCTGCGGGTAACGATGCGCCGGCCTCCCAGCCGAGCCTTCGGCGTTGCGCCGACGATGGCACTGTCCGTCTTGGCTGGCGCAGCGGTGATCGGAGTGCTGACGACGCTGTGCGGGGTGACCCAGTTGTCGACCCGGCTGTGGCCGGCGCTGTTCCCGGCGATGCTCCTGCTGTGCACAATCGGCGTCCTTCCGTCGCGTGCGGCGAAGGCGCTGAACGTCGACCGACACGAGGACTCCAAATCCATGCACGTGCCGCAACGGCCGCCGATCGACTGGCTTTTCCTCGCCGTAGCCGCCATCGCCGCGGTGCTGCTTTCGTGGGGTACGAGTGCGGCGCCGGTGATCTCCAACGACGAATACGCGATCTGGGCGGTCCGTGGCCGGGCGCTGTGGATGATGGGGCGCCTGGATCCCGCCATCTTCCTCGGGGCGAATGCCGACTTCCAGCACCTGGACTATCCGCTGGGAGTGCCGGCGCTCATCTCGTGGGGTGACCAGTTGGCTGGCCATGTCGATGACGGCAGCGCCCACATCCTGCTGATCTCGCTGATCGCGGCGATGCTGGCGGTCGTGGGCTGGGCACTGAACGCCCTGGCCGGTCCGCTTGCCGGCATCGGCGGCACGCTGCTCGTGGCCGGGACGCCGGGACTGCTCTCAAAGTGGGGCGTGCTGCTGATGGCAGACACCCCGCAGGTCGCCTTTGCTGTATCGCTCGTCCTGATGTTGGCCGTCTGGGTGCGTCGTGGGGGAGGCGACCTGCTGGTGGTCGCGGCCGTCATGGGCGCCGGTGCACTCGCCACCAAGGTCGAAGGCGCTTTGTTCGTGGTTGCCGCCTTCGCGGCGGCGCTTGCTGTAGCCCCGGGCGGGCGGGCCGCTCGTCGCCCGGTGTTGATCTCCTTCGGCGCGGCCGTGGCCAGCGCCATCCCTTGGGCGGTGTGGACGCACGCGCATCATCTCGAGAACGACCTGATTAACGGTGAGACACTGTCGATCGACCACGTGCGTCGCGTCATCGGATACGGCGCACTCGCCATCCGAGAGATCGGGAGGTACTGGCCCGGGCACGGTTGGCTGCTTGTCGCCGCCACCGCAGTTGTCTGCCTGCTCGCCGCGACCGTTCCAGCCGCCCGCGGCCCGGTCGGCGTAGTGATAGTGGCGTGGTTGCTGTCATGTGTGGGGCTGTGGGCGCAGTACGTTATCGCCGCAGGCAGATCACATTTCGGGGCCTTGGGCGGGCGAGAACTTCAGGCGCACTTCGCCTCCTCGGCCAGCCGGGTGTTGCTCACGCCAGCCGTCCTGCTCATGGTCTTGCTGCCGCTTGCGGCAGGACTCACGTGGGCCGGCCGGCGTTCGCTCGTTCGAGTCAGAACCCCCGAACCGCAGCTGTCAGCGCCTCGCGCCACGTCGGCATCGGCGTGAGGCCGACCCGCCGCCAGGCGGCGTCCGACAACACCGAGTAGGCCGGCCGCAGCGCCGGACGCGGGAACGCATCCGTGGTCGTGGGCAGGACGCGCGCCGGATCAGCGCCGAGCTCCTCGAAGATCGCCCGGGTGAGTCCGAACCACGTCGTGTCGCCGGTGTTGGTGCAGTGGTAGATGCCCGCCGCGGCGTCGGAGCGGCCGAGCTCGACCAGCCCCCGGGCCAGATCCGCCGACCAAGTGGGCGATCCGCGCTGGTCGTCGACGACGTTGACCGTGCCTTGTTCGCGCTCCAGCCGGATCATCGTCTTGACGAAGTTGCTGCCCGTCACGCCATATACCCAGGCAGTGCGCACCACGAAGGACCGCTCCGGAAGCAACTCCCGCACCGCCTGCTCGCCGGCGAGTTTCGTGCGGCCGTATGCGGACTTCGGGCCGGTTGCGTCTTCGACCTCGTATGGACGGCTCGCCTCGCCACTGAAAACGTAGTCCGTCGACACGTGAATGAGCCGGCCGCCGGATGCCGCTACGACGGCCGCCAACGCAGCGGGCCCGGTCGCGTTTACTCGATGTGCGACGTCTTCGTCGGTCTCAGCCGCGTCGACGGCGGTGTAGGCGGCGGCGTTGATCACCACGTCCGGGGCGTGCTCGTGGACAGCGCTGGCGACGGCCTGGGCATCGGATATATCCAGGGCGGTCCGCCCGAGCGCGACGACGTCATCGTCGGCTAGTACCGCCTGTAGGTCGGTGCCGAGCTGGCCGCCGGCGCCGGTGATCAGCCAGCGCATCACTGTCCCTGCTTGGCATACTGCGCCTCGGCAGCGTGCTTGTGCCCGCGCCACCACGCCTCGTTCTTGGCGTACCAATCGATCGTCTGTTCCAGTCCGTCGCGCAGATCGGTGAACCTCGGCTCCCAACCAAGTTCGGTGCGTAGCTTCGACGGGTCGATCGCGTAGCGCAGGTCGTGGCCGGCACGGTCGGCGACCTGGTCGTACCAGTCCGCGGGTTTGCCCATGAGCTCGAGGATCAGTTCGAGGACGTGTCGGTTGCTCGATTCGCCGTCAGCGCCGATCAGGTACGTCTCGCCGGCGCGGCCATCATCGATGATGGTCCACACGGCTTCGTTATGGTCGTCGACGTGGATCCAGTCCCGCACGTTGGCTCCCGCGCCGTAGAGCCTGGGGCGGATGCCACACAGCACATTCGTGATCTGCCGCGGGATGAACTTCTCGATGTGCTGGTAGGGGCCGTAGTTGTTGGAGCAGTTCGAGATCGTCGCGTGGATGCCGAAGGAACGTACCCACGCCCGTACCAACAGGTCCGACCCGGCCTTGGTGGAGCTGTACGGGCTGGACGGGTTGTACGGCGTCTGCGCGGTGAAGCGCTGCGGATCGTCTAGTTCCAGGTCGCCGTAGACCTCGTCGGTGGAGATGTGGTGCAACCGGGCACCGTGCCGGCGAACCGACTCGAGCAAGGTGAAGGTACCGACCAGATTGGTGTGCACGAACGGCGAGGGATCCCGCAGCGAATTGTCGTTGTGCGACTCGGCGGCGAAATGCACCACCAGATCCGCATCTGCAACCAGGGGGTCGACGACCGATGGGTCGGCCACATCCCCGTGCACCAGCCGGACGTGGTCGCGTACCGGCGCCAGATTCAGCTCGTTGCCTGCGTAGGTAAGCGCATCGAGAACGGTGATCCGCACGGCCGGCCGCCGAGCTGCGGTGAGCTGGACGAAGTTCGCGCCGATGAATCCGGCTCCCCCTGTGACGAGCACGCGCATGACGCGACAAACCTCCGAGATATGTGCTGGGTGAGCAGTGAGTATCCCAGAGTCGCCGCGCCCGGGCTTGGCTTGCCTGGATCGGCGGTTGCGCGCAGTTAGCCTCGATGCATGTCCGACCCGGCCAGGCGCAGCCCGCAGATGCACCGGGCACGGGTGGCCGTCCGGCTCGCAGTCGGGGCCGTGTCGCTGATCACCCTGGTCGGCAGCGGGGTTGCTTGGGCGACGTACCAGGGCTTCTCGAGCAACATCCGCCGCGGTGCCGATGTGCCCGCACTCGCTCCAGGGGCGACCGATCCGGACGGTGATGCCCAGAACATCCTGCTGCTCGGCAACGACAGCCGGGCCGGCGCCTCGCCAGCCGAACTCAGGGCTCTGCTGACGCGAGACGACGGCGGGAGCGTCAACACCGACACGATGATGCTGCTGCACGTTCCCGCCGACGGCGCCAAGGCAACGGTGATCTCCTTCCCCCGTGACTCATGGGTCGACATCCCGGGCCACGGCAAGGGCAAGATCAACTCCTCGTACGGCGACGGCTTCGGGGCATCGAAGAACGCGGGCGGCAACCAGAGCGCCAACGAGAGCGCTGGGATCAACCTCCTGGTCAGGACGATCAACTCGTTGACCGGGCTGCATGTCGATCACTACGTCGAGGTGAACCTGCTCGGTTTTTACCGGATCAGCAACGCCATCGGCGGCGTGGACGTATGCCTCAACGCTGCGCAGAATCCGAGCACCGACCGTGACGAGTTCGGCGCCGGATACTCGGGCATCAACTTGCCCAAGGGCCACTCGCTGGTCAAAGGATCGCAGGCGCTGGCCTTTGTCCGCCAACGACATGGACTGCCCGCGGGTGACCTCGACCGGATCAAGCGCCAGCAGTACTTCCTGTCCGCGGCGTTCCGCAAGATCGTGACCGGCGGCGTCCTGCTGAACCCGTTCAAGCTCCACGACCTGCTCGACGCGGTCAGCTCTTCGATGCTCACCGACCCAGACCTCGACATCACCGCCCTCGCGAGACAGTTCCAGCAGCTGTCCGCGGGCAACATCACGTTCGCGACGATCCCGAACAACGGCCCGCAGTTGATCTATCCCGACGGCGTCGAAACCGCGATTGTCGGTGTCGACACCGCGGCCATGCCTGGGTTCATCAACCGGCTGCAAGGCAAACCCACCGATGCAGCGCTGGCCGGCGCCACCGCCGCTCGGCCGTCCACCGTCGCGGTCGACGTGCTGAACGGCGCCGGAACCACCGGCCTCGCCGGGCGTAACGCCGACGCGCTGCGCACACTCGGGTTCCGGGTCGAGGCGGTGGATTCGACCCGTCCCATGGCAGCCACCACCATCGAGTATCCGGTCGGAAAGCAGGGCGACGCCAAGGCCGTCTCGGCCGCGGTTCCGGGCGCGCAGCTCGTGCTGACCAGCTCTGTGCAGAAGGTCACGCTGGTGCTGGGCAGCAACGCGATCCAGGTAATGACGCTCGGCGTGCCGCCATCCGCTGCGACGCCTGCCGGGGCACAGCCTGCTGTCCCGGCGCCGACCGGCCTGGGCTGCATCAACTGACGTCGCATCCCAGGAAATTCCGGACTTTCACAGGTAGCCTCGCCGGGTGACCTCACACGAGGGTAACGACGGAGCCGGCGGGGACGAGCAGCCGCCGGTCGATCCGTCCACCCCGTTGCCGCCCGAGTTGAACCCGCGCGGACGGCGCGCCGGTCGCGCCGAACAACGTGCGGCCGCGAAGGCGACTGCAACTCCAGCCGTACAGGCGGCGGCCGCTGCGCCTACCAGCTTGGCTCTGCGGCACGACCTGCGACGAGGGGTGGCACGCGGTGCGCAGGCGCTCGCGTTGGTTCTCGCAGTGGCGGTGCTGGCGACCAGCGGCTGGGCGTGGTGGACGTGGCGCGGCTTCAAGCAGGACATCACCCGCATCGATGCCGTTGGCGCCTCGGGAAGGCCGAGCAAGGACATCGACGGCAAGGATCAGAACATCCTCATCGCCGGCAACGACGACCGAGAGACCGCCACCAACGGCGAGCTGGCCGCGCTCGGCACCACCCGCGACGGCGGCAGCCTGAACACCGACACGATGATGCTCGTGCACCTGCCGGCCAACGGCGCCAAGGCCACCGTCATCTCGATGCCCCGAGACTCATACGTCGCGATTCCCCGACATGGCATGAACAAGCTGAACTCCGCCTACCCGCTAGGGGTGCAGGACGGCCAGGGTAGCCGGGCAGCGGGCGGGCGGCTGCTCGTCCAGACGATCCAGAACCTCACCGGGTTGACGATCGACCACTACGTACAGGTCGATCTACTCGGTTTCTTCCGGATCAGTAACGCAATCGGCGGTGTGCGGGTCAATCTCTGCGCCGCTCAGCGGGAGGAGAACTCGGGCATCAACCTGCCCAAGGGCGTCTCGACGATCAAAGGCACGCAGGCGCTGGCCTTCGTGCGTCAGCGCTATGGGTTGCCGCACAGCGACCTGGACCGGATCAAGCGCCAGCAGTACTTCCTCTCCGCGGTGTTTCGCAAGCTGTCCAGCGCCGGCGTGTTGCTTAACCCGTTCAAGTTGCAGAACCTGCTCACCGCGGTCACCAAGTCCTTGCAGATGGACAACACGCTCGACCCGCTCCAGCTCGCGCGGCAGATGTCCGACTTGACGGCTGGCAACCTGACGTTCAGCACCATCCCCGTCGACGGATTCGAGGACACCGACGTCGGCAACGTGGTGGTCGTGCACCCGGATGAGGTTGCGCAGTTCGTGGCCCGGGTGATCGCCCAGCAGACCGGCGGTGGAGCCAAATCAGCTGCGAAGCCGATACCTGCGTCGAGCGTGACCGTCGACGTGTTCAACGGTTCAGGCGCGGATGGGGTCGCCACCCGCAATGCGAACGCGCTTAAGCAAGCCGGCTTCGTGATCGGTCAGGTCGAAACGACGGCCTGGACCGCGACCACCGTGGTGAGCTTCCCGGCCGGGCTGCAGCCCCAAGCCCAGCTCGTGGCCGCTCGCGTCCCTGGCGCCGCAGTCACCCCGTCGGATTCGGTGTCCCGCGTGACACTGATCCTCGGCGCGGACGGCCGCGGGGTGGGCGCGCAGTCGCCGCCCGCCAACAGCCCGGCGCCGCCGGCCGCGTCGGCAATCACCAATGCGGCGGACAGCGGCGCCTGCATCAACTGATGACCTCACCCGAGGCGCTGTTCGGCGCGGTGCTCGCCGCGGAGCCGGCCCGTCCCGTCGTCACGTTCTATGACGAGACGAGCAGCGAACGCTCAGAGCTGTCCGCGCGATCAATGGCCAACTGGGTGGCCAAGACCCACTTCCTGCTCACCGATACGCTCGGGCTCGGCGTGGGCGACGTCGCTCAGGTGGCGCTGCCCGCGCACTGGATCTCGGTGGCCGCCCTGCTCGGCTGCTGGAGTGCCGGGCTCGAGGTGTCTACCGACCCGGCGCGCGCGCACGTGGCGTTCGTGGAGCCGGGGACGCTGGGCGAGGCGCAGGGGGTACCGGACGTCTTCGTGATTGCGCCAGGGGCGGCGGCGCGCGGTTTCGGCACGGCTCCGCCCGGCCACGCTGAGGACTATGTCGCGGCGGTGCGGCCGCAGCCCGATGCCTGGGCCAGCGTCCAGCCACTGGCTGGCCCGGACGACCGGGCGATCGAGGGCCGCTCCCGTGCCGAGGTGGTCGCTGCGGCACGGGCGTTCGCCACGTCGCATGGCTGGCCTCGCGGGGTACGTGTGCTCACTGGGCGGTCATGGCATGGGACCCAAGATTGGATCGAAACCGTGCTGGCACCGCTCGCGATGACCGGTTCCCTGGTCATCGTCCGCAATGCAACGGCGCAGCTGCTCGAGCGGAGACGCGAGCAGGAACGCGCCACCGCGGTGCTCTAGGCCACCGGCACGACCCGTCCGTCCTCGAGTACGGACGCGAGATACACCTGCACCACATGATCAACCGCATCGCGGGGCGGCGTGTTCAGCGTGCTCGGCCATCGGCTCATCTCGGCAATCGAGAACGGCCGGTTCGGCACGTCCCCCGCATACGTCAACTGCTTGGGGTCGGCCGCAAGCACGTACAGCGTCCGGCCGGTTGCCGCAACGGCGCCGCGGACCGCGCCGAGCTGACTCGGGGTCGCGCCGACGATCGCAATGGACGGCACGTCGCAGAACGAACGAAGGGTCTGCGAATAGCCATAGCGCAGCCCGTCGTCCACCTCGAGCACGGCCCCGGACGGTCCGACCGCCCGGCAGATGGCCCGCACCTGCGCGAGCTGCGGTACCTCCTCGCGCAACCCCAGTACCGGCTGGGACACCGCCGATGGCACGCCGAGGACGAGCGCGACGCCGAGCACGAGCACCGCAGTGCCTGCGGATGACATCCGCCGGGTCGCTTGGAGCCGGTCGGATAGCGCTCGCAGTGCGTACACCGCGGCCAACACCAGCCCCGGGAGGACGAGCGGGACGAACCGGCGCATCGTCCACACCTGGTCCGGCGTGATCTGCGGCGTCCATAGATACAGCGCGGATGCGGACAGCGTCAGGCCGAGCGCGCCGACGAGCGCGTAGTCGCGCTGCCGCAGTAGCCGGTGGGCGAGCAGCGGATATCCCACGGCGGCGAGTAAGACGGCCGGCCAGCCGAGATACATCGCCTGCCAGCTAAGCGCCCGCTCGGAATAGAGTCGGGTGCCATCGACGGCCTGGCCAGCCGCCCGCTGCAGCGTGCGCAGGATCTCGTTGTCGACGCCGCCGTGCGCGGTCATCCACAAGGGTCGGCTCGCCAGACTCACGAAGGCCACGGCGATCAAGCCCGATACCCCCCGGTTCAGGTCCCGTCGCACGCGCTCGCTGGCCAGCACCGCCCGTACGCCGGTTCGCCACACGACCGCGACGGCCACCGTCGCGAGCACAAGCAACACACCCGCCGCCCCGAGTAGCGGCAGGATCTGCCGACGCTGGTTGTGGTAGTAGCCGCTCGACAATTGAGAAACGTCGAGATACCCGATGATGGTCAGCAGGGTTGCCGTACCGAGTAGCGCGGCGACCCGCACGCCGGCATCGTGCCGCCGTCCAGAAGGCGCGATCGCCAGCAACGCCGCGCCGACCGCGATCAACGCCACCATCGCGACCAGACTGTCGATCCGGACGAGCGCGGCGGATCCGGCGACGAGACCGGCAAGTGCAAAGTCTGCGATCCGGTTCGATCGCACCGCCCGATGCAGCAAGCTGGCCGCGCCAACAAGTAGCAGCATGGCGAGCGGCTCGGTGTAGGCGTCACGCCCCACGTAGATCATCGGCATGGACGCCGCAACGGCGCCGAGCGCGACCAGCGCGAAGGGCGCGCCGACGATGCGCCGCGCCAAGCCGAAGAACACCAACAAGGCAAGCGCACCGATGATCGCGTTGCTCTTCAGCATGGCGCTAACGCCGAACAACCATCCGGCGCAAGCCATCAACACCGGCAGCAGGTGGTTGCCCTGCGCATAGACCATTCCCGGACGGTCCTGCAGGAAACCCGCCGACGTGTCATCGTATCCAGCGGGCGAGCCGAAGATCTCCGGATGGGTGGGCACACCCAGCGACTCATGGTGGGTCAACCATTCGGCGGTGATCGTGTAGGTCGCGGGATCTCGTTGGGCGTAAAGATTCTCGCCGGAGAACACCGCGTTCAGCACCGCCCACCCGGCGACGACGGCGAGGGCGACCAGCGTGTAGCCGACGGCCTGCCGGCTCACCTGCGACCGCGGCACACCGCAGAGGGCAACTGCGCCAGCCGCGCCCAACGCGCCGAGAGCAATCGCGAGGAGCGGAATGAAGTGGCCCGCGAGCAAAAGCAGCACCGGTCCGATCGAGAAGCCGGCCACCGCCACCGCCACCAGGTCCGGCAGAGCACAGGTCACCCGCCCGATCCGCGACCCGCCCGAGGACGCACTCGGTGCCACGAGCGAAGCGGTCGCCTCGGACCAGGCCGCAATCGCCATCTGAACTAGCCATCCTCTCGATCATCGGCGCACCCGCCGCGGGTCCGGCGTGGGTATGGTCCCAGGAAGCCACGAGTCTGCGCGTACCGGCAAGGAGAACATCGTGGACAAGACCATCGCTTCGATCCAGGACGCGGTGCACGACATCGGGTCGGGGTCGTCGCTCGCGGTGGGTGGCTTCGGTCTGTGCGGCGTGCCGATCGCCCTCATCCAGGCCTTGTACGACGTCGGTAGCGACGACCTCGAGACGGTGTCGAACAACTGCGGGGTGGACGACGCGGGCCTCGGCGTCCTGCTCGCCGCACACCGCGTCCGCCGCACCATCGGCTCGTATGTCGGGGAGAACAAGGAGTTCGCCCGCCAGTACCTGAGTGGTGAACTCGAGGTCGAACTGTGCCCGCAAGGCACCCTGGCCGAGCGGCTGCGCGCGGGCGGCTCGGGCATCCCCGCCTTCTACACACCCGCCGGTGTCGGCACACTCGTCGCCGACGGTGGCCTGCCGTGGCGCTATAGCCCAGACGGCACGGTGGCGGTCGCCTCGCCGCCGAAGGAGGTCCGCGAGTTCGGCGGAGCGACCTACGTGCTCGAGCAGGGCATCGTCACCGACTTCGCACTTGTCCGCGCCGCCAAGGGCGACCGCCACGGCAATCTGATCTACGACGCGTCGGCCCGCAACTTCAACCCGCTGTGCGCGATGGCTGGGCGCATCACCATCGCCGAGGTCGAGCAGCTCGTCGAGCCGGGCGACCTCGACCCCGAGCAGGTCCACACACCCGGCGTGTTCGTGCAGCGCGTCGTCGAGGTCGGTGTCGGGGGCAAACGGATCGAAAAACGCACCGTGCGCGAACGACGGGAGTCCTGAGGTGGCACTGAACCGCACCGACCTGGCCGCACGCGTCGCCGCCGAGTTAGCTGACGGCCAGTACGTCAACCTCGGCATCGGCCTGCCGACGCTCGTGCCGAACTACGTACCCAAAGGCGTCCACGTCGTGCTGCAGAGCGAGAATGGCATTCTCGGCGTCGGGCCATACCCCGACGACGACGAGGTGGACGAGGACCTGATCAATGCGGGCAAGGAGACGGTGACCGTATTGGCGGGCGCGTCGTTCTTCGACTCGGCAACCTCGTTCGGCATGATCCGCGGCGGGCACATCGACGTGGCGATCCTGGGCGCGATGCAGGTGTCGGCCAGCGGCGACCTCGCGAACTGGACCATTCCCGGCAAGATGATCAAGGGAATGGGAGGGGCGATGGACCTCGTCCACGGGGCAAAGCGGGTGCTGGTGATGATGGAGCACACCGCCAAGGACGGTTCGCCGAAGATTGTCGATCAATGCTCGCTACCGCTCACCGGCAAGCGCTGCATCCAACGCATCATCACCGATCTCGCCGTCCTCGACGTGACCGAACGCGGTCTGGTCCTATGTGAGCTCGCGCCTGGCGTCACCGCCGACGAGGTCCGCGCCGCGACCGAGCCACCGCTCGTCGAAAGCGCCGATCTGCATGAGATGTCGATTGCCAGCTGACGCAGGTATCACCCGCCGAGAACGGCGCTCCATCACTAGCGATGGGGCGCCGTTCGTCTGGTGGGAGATGAACGGCTCCCCGTTTAGCCGAAGAGCTGGCGCGCCATCACCATCCGGTTGATCTGGTTGGTGCCCTCATAAATCTGGGTGATCTTGGCGTCGCGCATCATCCGCTCAACCGGGAAGTCGCGGGTGAAGCCATATCCCCCGAACAGCTGCACCGCGTCAGTGGTGACCGACATGGCCGTGTCGGACGCGAACACCTTCGCGGCGGCCGAAACGAACGTCAGGTCAGGTTCGCCGCGTTCGGCCTTGCCGGCAGCGGAGTAAATCAGCTGGCGGGCCGCCTCGTTGCGCATCGCCATGTCGGCGATCATGAATTGCAATCCCTGGAAATCGGAAAGCGGCTTGCCGAACTGGCGCCGCTGCTTCATGTAGGCGACGGTGGCATCGATCGCACCCTGGGCGATCCCCAACGCCTGCGCCCCGATGGTCAGCCGGGTGTGGTCGAGCGTCCGTAAGGCGGTCTTCAACCCGGTGCCGGGTTCGCCGACGATCCGGTCGGCCGGGATCGTGCAGTGCTCGAAGTAGATCTCGCAGGTCGGTGAGCCCTTGATGCCGAGCTTTCGCTCCTTGGGCCCGACCGAGAAGCCCGGATCGTCCTTGTGCACCACGAACGCGGAGATTCCGCGCGGGCCCGCCGCGGGGTCGGTGACGGCCATGACGGTGTAATAGGTCGATACCCCGGCGTTGGTGATCCAGCACTTCGTACCGTCGAGGACCCAGTGGTCGCCATCGCGGACAGCGCGGGTGCGCATCGCTGCGGCGTCCGACCCGGCTTCACGTTCAGAAAGGGCGTAGCTGAACATCGCCTCGCCTGCAGCCACCGGTGGCAGCACCTGCTTTTTGAGCTCGTCGGACGCGACGAGCATGAGCGGCATGGTGCCGAGCTTGTTGACCGCTGGGATCAGTGACGAGGAGGCGCACGCCCGCGCGACCTCCTCGATCACGATCACGGTCGCGAGCGCATCGGCACCTGCACCGCCGTACTGCTCCGGGATGTGGACGGCGTTGAACCCGGCAGCGACCAGGGCGTCGTGGACATCCCACGGGAATTCCGCCGTCTCGTCGATCTCGGCCGCTCGGGGGGCGATCTTGTCCTCGGCGAGCTGACGCACCGAGGCGCGGAGCATCTGGTGCTCTTCGGGCAGTCGGTAGATGTCGAAGTCTGGATTGCCGATGGCCATGCCGCCGATAGTAGGACGCCCGAGCGATCGGCGAGCACGCGACGACCGCTGCGCAAGCAGGCCGCCCCGGTAGGCTCTGACCCGCCGCGACCCCCGGATCCGGCCGACTACGAGAGGCACGCGCGCATGACACAGACCAGCGTCTCGCCCACCACGTTCGACGCCGACGCCGTTACAAACGCCTACCGCAGCGCGCTCGAGGTGATCGCGGCCGTCGAGCCGACGATTGCCGATGCCATGCGGGCCGAGTTGGCCGACCAGCGCGACTCGCTCAAGCTGATCGCCAGCGAGAACTACGCCTCGCCGGCCGTGCTCCTGACCATGGGCTCGTGGCTGTCCGACAAGTACGCCGAAGGGACGATCGGACATCGGTTCTATGCCGGCTGCAAGAACGTCGACACGGTAGAGCAGCTGGCTGCCGAGCACGCCAAAGCATTGTTCGGCGCCCCGCACGCCTACGTCCAGCCGCACTCCGGCATCGACGCGAACTTGGTCGCGTTCTGGGGTGTGCTGGCGCAGCGGGTCGAATCCCCCGCGCTGGCCGACGCTGGTGTGCGGCAGGTCAACGACCTGTCCGACGACGACTGGGCGCGCTTGCGGCGGGCGCTTGGCGAGCAGCGCATGCTCGGCATGTCGCTCGACGCGGGCGGTCACCTGACACACGGCTTCCGGCCCAACATTTCCGGCAAGATGTTCGCGCAGTCTTCTTACGGCACGGATCCCGTCACCGGGCTGCTCGACTACGGCGGGGTGGCCCGCCTCGCACGAGAGTTCCGGCCGCTGATCCTGATGGCCGGCTACTCCGCCTATCCGCGCAAGGTCAATTTCGCGAAGATGCGTGAGATCGCCGACGAGGTCGGCGCGACGCTGGTCGTCGACATGGCGCATTTCGCCGGTTTGGTGGCCGGCAAGGTGTTCACCGGCGACTTCGACCCGGTGCCGCATGCCCACGTCGTCACGACGACCACCCACAAGTCGCTGCGCGGCCCGCGCGGCGGGATGGTGCTGTGCCAGCCGGAATTCGCCGACTCGATCGACCGCGGCTGCCCGATGGTGCTGGGCGGACCACTCGGCCACGTCATGGCAGCAAAGGCAGTGGCTCTGGCTGAGGCACGGCAGCCCGCCTTCGCCGAGTACGCCCAGGCGGTCGCCGACAACGCCGTATCGCTGGCCGAGGGGTTGCTTCGCCGAAACGCGAAGCTGGTCACCGGCGGCACCGAGAATCACCTGGTGCTGCTCGATGTCACCCCGTTCGGTCTCACCGGCCGGCAAGCAGAGTCCGCGCTGGTCGACTCGGGCATCGTCACCAACCGCAATTCCGTGCCCCGTGATCCAAATGGCGCCTGGTACACATCAGGCATCCGGCTGGGCACACCAGCGTTGACCTCGCGCGGCTTCACCGGGCAGGACTTCGATCGCACCGCCGAACTGATCGTCGACGTGCTGTCTGCGACCACCGCGAAGGCCGCGCCGGACGGTTCAGCCTCCAAGGCGCGCTACGAACTGTCGCCGGACGTGGCGGCGCGGGCCCACGCCGGCGCCTCGGAACTGCTTGCAAGCCGACCGCTCTATCCAGGGCTCGACCTCGGCTAGCCCAAACGCCACGGGGAGGCCTCGACCTCGGCTGAGCCCCGGACCGGGCGCGACGGGTCAACGAACGCTGGACTGACCGCCGCCGCCGTGCTCTGACTTCTCCGCGCCCGCCTCGAGTGAGTCACCTGCGGGCAGTTCGTTGTGCCCGCCGAACTGCTTACGCATGGCGGATAGCAGCTGGTTGGCAAAGTGGTCCTCGCCGCGCGAGGCGAAACGCTCGAACAGCGCCGCCGAGAGAACTGGTACCGGCACTCCGACGTCGACGGCTGCCTTGACTGTCCACCGACCCTCGCCGGAATCCGAGACGCGGCCGGCGAGTCCATCCAGCGTGGGGTTCTCGACCAGCGCAGCAGCAGTGAGGTCGAGCAGCCAGGACGCCACCACACTGCCCCGGCGCCACACCTCGGCGACCTTCGCCACGTCAATGTCGAACTGATAGAACTCCGGCTCCTCCAGCGGTGCTATCTCGGCGGAGTGTTCGGACTCGCGAACTCCGGCGTCGGCATTGTCCAGGATGTTCAGACCCTCGGCATAGGCGGCCATGATCCCGTACTCGATCCCGTTGTGGACCATTTTGACGAAGTGCCCCGCGCCGGACGGGCCACAGTGCAGGTAGCCCTGCTCGGCGGCGATCGGGTCGCCCTGGCGGCCGACGGTACGGGGAATGTCGCCCACGCCGGGCGCGATGGTCTTCAGCACCGGATCGATCAGGGCGATTGCCTCATCGTCCCCGCCGACCATTAGGCAGTAGCCCCGGTCCAGGCCGAACACGCCGCCGCTCGTGCCGATGTCGACGTAGTGGATGCCCTTGTCGCGGAGCGCGTTGGCCCGGCGGACGTCGTCGCGGTAGTTGGAGTTGCCGCCATCGATGATCACATCGCCGGACTCCATCAGGGTGCTGAGTTCCTCGACCGCCTTGCCGGTGATGCCCGCAGGGATCATCACCCAAGCCACCCGCGGGACGGTCAGTTTGTCGATGAACTCAGCGAGCGTCGCCGCGCCGGTGGCACCTTCACTTTCCAGCGCCTTGACCGAGTCGGGGCTGACGTCGTAGACGACACACTCGTGTCCGGCGCGCATGAGTCGCCGCACGATGTTGGCACCCATCCGGCCGAGACCGATCATTCCCAGTTGCATTACGCCTCCTGATGTCGGGCAGCCGCGCGGTAGCGGCGGATGAGAGCGTTCGTGGAGCTGTCATGGCGTAGTTCGGGCTCGGTGTCGGCCGCTAGTTCGGCGGCGACCTTGGTGGCGAGCACTTTGCCCAGCTCGACACCCCACTGGTCGAAGGAATTCACGCCCCACACCGATCCCTGGACGAAGACGCTGTGCTCGTATAGCGCGATCAGCGTGCCCAGCGACCGTGGCGTGAGCCGGTCGAGCAGCAGGGTGTTGGTCGGCCGGTCGCCCTCGAATACCCGGTGCGGCACCAGCCAATCGTGCGTGCCCTCGGCGCGGACGTCGTCGGCGGTCTTGCCGAAGGCAAGCGCTTCGGTCTGCGCGAAGACGTTCGCCATCAGCAGGTCGTGGTGAATGTCCAGCGGGTTGAGCGTGTGCAGGAAGCCGATGAAATCGGCCGGGATCAGCCGGGTGCCTTGGTGAATCAATTGATAGAAGCTGTGCTGCCCATTCGTTCCGGGCTCACCCCAATAGATCGGCGAAGTGTCATAGTCGACGCGCTGGCCGTCGACCGTAACGGACTTGCCGTTGGACTCCATCGTGAGCTGCTGCAGGTAGGCCGGGAACCGTTTCAGGTACTGATCGTAGGGCAGGATCGCCTGCGTCTGCGCACCGAAAAAATCGCTGTACCAGACGGTCAGCAGACCGAGAATCACCGGCAGGTTGGTGCCGAACGGCGTGGTCCGCAGGTGGACGTCCATCGCGTGAAAGCCGTCGAGCATTTCCCGGAACTGGTCGGGACCGATCGCGATCATCGTCGACAGCCCGATCGCGGAGTCCATCGAATAGCGGCCACCGACCCAGTCCCAGAAGCCGAACATGTTCATGACGTTGATGCCGAACGCGGTGACCTCGTCGACGTTGGTCGACACGGCGACGAAGTGCTTCGCGACCGCGGATTCGTCGTGTAGCGCCGCCAACATCCAATGCCGGGCGGTCCGCGCGTTGGTCATCGTCTCGACGGTGGTGAAGGTCTTGGAGGAGATGATGAACAGCGTCTCGGCCGGATCAAGATCACGAGTGGCCTCGGCGAAGTCGGTGCCGTCGACGTTCGACACGAAGCGGAGGGTCAGGTCGCGCTGGCTGTAGTACCGCAGCGCCTCATAGGCCATGACCGGGCCGAGGTCGGACCCGCCGATTCCGACGTTGACGATGTTGACGATGCGCCGGCCGGTGTGCCCGCGCCACCGACCGCTGCGGATCCGCGCGGCGAACTCGGCCATCCGATCGAGCACCTCGTGCACGCCCGGGACCACGTCGATCCCGTCGACCAAGATGTGCTCGCCACGCGGGGCACGCAGCGCGACGTGCAACACCGGCCGGTTCTCGCTGACGTTGATCTTTTCGCCGCGGAACATCGCCTCGATCCGCGCACCCAGACCGGACTGTTCGGCGAGCTGCAGCAGCAGCCGCAGCGTCTCGTCGGTCATCGTGTTCTTCGAGTAGTCGAGGTAGATGCCCTCGGCCTCTGCGGTCATCCGCTCGCCCCGGCGAGGATCGGCTGCGAACAGCGCTCGCAGGCTGGTCGCCGCGATCTCGGATTGATGGTTGGCCAGCGCGTCCCACGCGGGACGAGCGCGCAGAGGTGGTTGGCTCATCCGGCTGGCTCCTATCGTCGGCGGCGTCATACGCGATGCGTGCAGATGTTCAGGACCCATCACAGCATCCGGGCCGGATCGAGCGCCACCGTCTGCGGCGAACGCCAGCGGCGAACACGAGCCGAGGGCCTTGGACCCAGGACGCTAGCCTGTTTGGGTCATCCACGACCGAGAGGTACCCGAAACCTGTGAGCAACGAACGGCCGACCCTGTCAGTGATCGGCACTGGCTATCTGGGCGCGACGCACGCGGTCTGCATGGTCGAGCTCGGTTACGACGTCATCGGCATGGACGTGGACGAGGACAAGATCAAGCGCCTGCAGGCCGGGGAGGTGCCGTTCTACGAGCCGGGACTGCCCGAGCTTCTGGCTAAGCACATCGACGGCGGCCGGCTGCGGTTCACGACCTCGTACCAGGAGGCCGCGCAGGCGGACATTCACTTCGTGTGCGTGGGCACGCCACAGCTGGCCGGCTCGTACGCGGCGGACCTGCGCTATGTGGAGTCGGCGTTCCGGGGCCTCGCGCCGCATCTCACCCGGCGGTCGCTGGTGGTCGGCAAGTCGACCGTGCCGACCGGCACGGCGGTGAAGATGGAGCAGCTGCTGACCGAGCACGCGCCCGCGGACGGCGTCGAACTCGGGTGGAACCCGGAATTCCTGCGTGAGGGTTTTGCCGTCGAAGACACCTTGCATCCGGATCGGTTGGTGTTCGGTGTGCGGACGGGGTGGGCCGAGCAGCAGCTGCGCGCTGCCTTTGCGCCGGTCATCGAGGCTGGAACACCCGTCGTAGTCACCGACTTCGCGACTGCCGAGCTGGTGAAGGTTGCCGCGAACTCCTTCCTTGCCACCAAGATTTCGTTCATCAACGCGATGGCCGAGATCTGCGAGGTCACCGGAGCCGATGTCACCCAGCTCTCGACTGCCATCGGCTACGACACCCGGATCGGGCACCGGTTCCTGCACGCCGGGCTGGGCTTCGGCGGGGGATGCCTGCCGAAGGACATCCGTGCATTCATCGCCCGGGCCGATGAACTCGGCGTCGACCAAGCGGTGTCGTTCCTGCGCGAGGTCGATGGCATCAACCTGCGAAGGCGCGCCCGCACCGTCGACCTTGGGGCCGAGCTGCTCGATGGTCGCTACGACGATGCCCGGGTTGCCGTCCTGGGCGCGGCGTTCAAGCCGAACAGCGACGACATCCGTGACTCGCCAGCCCTGGACGTCGCTACCGCGATCGGCGCCCAGGGAGCCCATGTCGTGGTCTACGACCCGCATGCCATCGACAATGCGCGGCGCGTCCACCCCGAGCTCACCTATGCCGAATCCCTCGAGGCGGCCGTGTCGGGAGCTCACCTGGTGTTGCTGCTCACCGAATGGGACGAGTTCAGGACGATGGATCCGCGCGTTGTGGGCGACCTCGTCGCCCGTCGCAACCTGGTCGACGGACGCAACGTGCTCGACCCGCTCAAATGGCGCGACGCAGGCTGGCACTACCGCGCCCTCGGCCGTCCATGACCGGCGCTGCACTCCGCTGAGGCCGCCCGGCGGCGGGCCGGCGTCAGTGCTCAGCTGGTGATGTCTTTGCGCTCGAAGCGACTCCACGCCAAGCCGAAGAACACCGCGGCGTACGCCAAGGCCAGCCCGGTGCCGCGAATCATGTCGTCCCACACGATGGTCGGGCCGAGGGCGTCCAGCCAGGAGTACTGGAAGTGGGTCGGCAGGTAGTGCCGATACGGGTCGAGAGCGTTGATCGAGTCGAGGATGTTCGAGACCACCACCAGCATCGTGGCGCCACCGACCGCGCCGAGGGGCGCATCGGTGAACACGCCGAGCAGAAAGGCCAGCCCGGCCACGACCAGTGACTGCACGCACGCGTAGCCGACGACGATGGCCAGCCGGGTCAGCGCCTCGGTGGTGGTGAAGGTGCCGCTGAGCGGTGAGCGGGCCGGTGCCCAGCCGAAGAACAGCCCACCGACCAGGTAGCCCCAGGCCGGCAGCAGCGCATTCGCGCCGAAACTCAACGTCAGCGCGACGACCAGCTTCTGGCGCAGCAGTCGGGCGCGGGGCACCGGCAGGGCGAGCAGATAGCGCAGCGACGACCAGCTCGCCTCGCTGGCCACCGTGTCACCGCAGAACAACGCGACGATCACGACGAGCAGAAATCCGATGGACGCGAACTCGGTGAACAGCGCGAAGTTGCCGGCGCCCGTCGTCGCGATGTCGACAAGTGCGGGCCCGCCGTTCTTGTCGGAGTTGCCGCCGACCTTGAACGCGAGCGCGATCAGGATGGGCAGCACGAACAACACGAGTCCGGTGAGCTGGGTGCGCCGCCGCTTGAGCTGGCGGATGAACTCCACTCGCAGCGGCAGCGTGTGCGAGGGGTCGAACGGTGGCGTGTCGTCGTCGGCTCGGATCGGGCCGAGCGCGACCAGCCGTTCGTGCACACCTCGCCGGGTGGGCGCCGGACCGGTCACGGGTCACCTCCGACGAGGTCGAGGAAGACGTCTTCGAGCGCGCGGCGGGCCGGCACCGTCTTGGTGGTGATGCCGGCGTCGGCGAGGACGGCGGCCGCTTTGGCCGGGTCGTCGACCGCGAGTTGCATGCCACCGGGGCCGGCGATCTCGCTCACCGAGCCAGCCGTGATCAGCCGGCCCTTGTGCATGACGACCACGTGCGTACAGGTCTGCTCGACCTCGGCGAGCAGGTGGCTGGACACGACGACGGTGCGACCAGTCTCGGCGTAGCGCTGCAGCACCTCACGCATCTCGGCGATCTGCGGCGGGTCCAGGCCGTTGGTCGGCTCGTCCAGCACCAGCAGCTCGGGCAGGCCGAGCATCGCTTGAGCAATGGCGAGGCGTTGCCGCATCCCGTGGCTGTAAGTCTTGACCCGACGCTCGATGGACGCGCCGAGCCCGGCGATCTCCAGGGCGGTGTCCATGTCGGCGACCGCGGCGGGACGTCCGCTGGCCGCCCAGAACAGCCGTAGGTTCTCCCGTCCGGACAGGTGCGGCAGAAAACCCGGGCCCTCGATGAACGCACCGATCCGCGAGAGCACGGCCACGCCGGGTGAGATCGGCCGGCCGAACACGTGGATCTGGCCAGACGTCGGCCTGATCAGACCCACCAGCACCCGCAAGGTCGTCGTCTTACCGGCGCCGTTCGGCCCGAGCAAACCCACAACCTGGCCCTGCTCGACCCGGAACGTCACCCCGTCGACGGCGCGGTAGCCGTCGGAGTACTCCTTGACCAGGTCGGTCACCGCGATTGGCACGTCGCGCAATGCGGGATCGAACCCGCCCGCCCGGCGTCGGCGCAGCGCACCCAGCGCGAGTACGGCCACCACCGCGGCGATCACTGCGAGCCCGGTGATCAGCCAGTCCAGCGGATGACCGGCCCGAACGATCGTGCCGGTAACGGTGGGCAGCGTCAGTGGCGCGCTCGCGCCGTCCAGGGCGACCGTGTAGGACCGCGCGTCGGCCGGCAGCTGGTAGGCCAGGTCGGTTGTGGCGACAGTGAGCGCTAGCCGATGTCCGGACGCCACAGCGCGGACGACGCTCGGCAGGGTGACCTGCACGGTGATGGCCCTGCCCGCAGTCAGCCCGGTGAGCCGCAGCGGCGCCACTAGGCCGGACGGCAGTACGTCCGATCCGTCCGACGCGATGTCGTGCACCGCGACGAACAGGGTCGCGTCGGTGCTGGTTCGCGGCGTTACGGTCAGCCGCACCGTGGGTGCGCCGGCGAGCAACAGCCGTTCGCGCAGCGGCGCGGAGCTGAACGTCGCAACCTGGCCGGGAATCGAGGCCAGCGCCTCGAGCTGGCTGCCGCCGAGCGCCGACAACGCCTGGTCGAGGATCCCGCCGATCTGCGGCAGGGTGGTGACGGCAGCTGGGTTGCCGCCGGCTGGCGCGCTGATCGCCTGTGCGCCCCCCGCGAGGGTGATGGTGCGCGCCTGCGCGGGCGCGCCCGACAGTCCGGGATAGCCGTCGACCCGTACCGTCTGGGCGATCCGCCGCCCGTTGGTGGCCGACAGCGCGGCGCCTCGCTCGGCCAGTTCGAACGAGGTCGACGCTGTCCCGGAATTGCGCAGGTGCGCGTCGAACCAGTCCTGAACCTGGCCGCGCACGTCGTCGTTGACGCCGCCGCCGTCGTGGCCGCCCGACCTCCAGATGACGCGCACCGGGGTGCCGTTGGCGGCGATGCCCCGGGCGTTCGCGTCCGCCTCGCCGAGCGGGAACAGCGAGTCCTGCTCGCCCTGGCTGAGCAAGGTGGGTGCCCTGATCTTGTTCACTACCGACACCGGGCTGGACGCACGGAGCAAGGCGAGGATCGCCGCGTCGGGCATGCCCGAACTAGCCGCCCGCTGATACTCGGCGCAGACTTCGGCGGCGAACCGCCCGCACTGACCACCGCCTGCGCCTCTGCTGCCGTATGCGGCCTGGAACAGGTAACCCGCCCAGAGCTTCTTGAACACCCCCGGCTGCTCGCCGGTCGCGTTCGGGAACAGCGCCCGTGACAGGTCGTTCCACGCGATGTCGGCGCCGACTGCGTCGACGCGCGGGTCGGTGCCGGCCAGCATCAGTGCCAGGCCGCCACCGTAGGAAGCGCCGGCGACTCCGACGCGGGGGTTATCGGCGCTGTCCTTGCTGACCTCGGGCAAGGTCGCCAGGTAGCTCACCAGCCGTTGGGCGTCGGCCACCTCGAACGCCGGCGCGTCCAGGTGCACGAGACCCCCAGAGCGACCGAAGCCGCGGGCGGTGTAGGCGAGGACGACGTAGCCGTGCCGCGCGAGTGACGTCGCCTGACTGGTCAGGTCGCGCTTGCTGCCGCCGAAGCCGTGAGCCAGCAGCACGGCTGGTGCAGGCGTGCTCGCCGGCAGGTACAAGGTGGTGTCGAGCTCGACGGCGCCTTCGCCCGGTTCGGGCACGCCGACGAGGAATCGCGACGCGGTGCGCACTCCCGGGTCCCGATTGACGAGGGTGATGGTCATTGCGGTGACGATCAAGACGACGAGGACGAGCACCCCAATGACCAGGCCGCGGTGGCGCCCGCCCAGCAGGCGGCGCACGCGGGCGATCATCTAGGCAGCGTACGGAGCTTCTCGATCAGGGCGGCGTCCTTGCTGTGCGCGGTCTCAGCGAGCTGCGCCTGGAAATGGACCATCCGTTCGACGAGCGACGGGTCGGCTGCCGCCAGGATCCGTACCGCGAGCAGTCCCGCGTTGCGCCCGCCGCCGATCGAGACGGTTGCCACCGGTACGCCAGCCGGCATCTGGACGATCGAAAGCAGCGAATCCATGCCGTCCAAGTACCGCAGTGGCACCGGCACGCCGATGACCGGCAACGGCGTCAGCGACGCGATCATGCCGGGTAGATGGGCTGCACCGCCCGCCCCGGCGATGATCACCTTCAGGCCACGTCCGGCCGCCTGTTGGGCGTAGCGAGCCATGGCGAGCGGCGTGCGATGCGCCGACACCACCCGCACCTCGTGGGCGATGCCGAACTCGTTCAGGGCGTCGGCCGCGGCCGACATGATCGTCCAGTCCGAGTCACTGCCCATGATCACGCCGACGATCGGATCAGTCACGAGCAGCTCCGTTCGAGAGGTAGTCGGCCGCGGCGCGTGCCCGCTCGCGGACCAACTTGGGGTCGTCGCCGAGCGCCGTTACGTGGCCGATCTTGCGGCCGGGGCGGACCTGCTTGCCGTAGAGGTGGACCTTGACATCCGGCCACCGTGCCATGCATTGGTGCAGCCGCTCGTCGACGGCCGCCGGCGTCACGTCGTCCGAACCGCCGAGCAGGTTCGCCATCACCACCACCGGCGCAGTAGCGGTCGTCGCGCCAAGCGGGTAGTCGAGCACCGCACGCAGGTGCTGCTCGAACTGCGATGTGCGCGATCCTTCGATCGTCCAGTGCCCGGAATTGTGCGGCCGCATCGCCAGCTCGTTGACGAGCAGCACCCCGTCCGTCGTCTCGAACAGCTCGACAGCGAGGACGCCGGTGACGCCCAGCTCGGCGGCAATGCGCAGGGCCAACGCCTCGGCCAGCTCGGCCCGCTCGGCGGACAGCCCGGGCGCGGGCGCGATCACCTCGACGCAGATCCCGTTGGCCTGCACGGTCTCGACCACCGGCCATGCCGCTCCCTGGCCGAACGCCGAGCGGGCGACGACGGCGGCCAGCTCGCGGGCGATCGGCACCTTCTGCTCGGCGAGCAAGGCGACACCCGAGCCGAGCAGCTCTGCAGCATCGGCCGGCGACTCGATCACCCGCACGCCCCGCCCGTCATATCCCCCGGTGGCCGTCTTCAGCACGAGCGGCCAGCCGACCCGCTGCCCGAATGCCGACAGCTGCGCCGCGTCGCGTACCACCGTCCATTGCGGGCAGGCGATCCCGAGCGCGGTGAGCCGCTCCCGCATCGCGATCTTGTCCTGGGCGTGGCGCATTGCGTCGGCGCTCGGTGCCACCGTGACACCGGCGGCGGCCAGCTCGCGCAGGTGGCCATTGGGGACGTGCTCGTGATCGAAGGTCACCACGTCGCAACCAGCCGCAAATCTGTGCAGATCCGGCAGCGAGCGGTAGTCGCCCACCACGACGTCTGGCGCGACCAGCGCCGCGCCGTCGTCCGCCGACTCGGCGAGCAACCGCAGCGACTGGCCGAGGGCGATCGCGGCCTGGTGGGTCATCCGGGCCAACTGGCCGGCACCCACCATGCCGACGACGGGCAGCCCGGTACGTGCGTCCACGACCGGCGAGCCTAGCGGCACAGCTGTCTCAAAGTGTCCGCCGCGGTGACGCCGGGTAAGCTCGCGCACCGATGACCACCACTACGCCAGCCCACCAATCGTTGCGCGACCGGCTGCGTGCTTCCTGGCGCATCCTGCTCAAGGAGCTCAGTGCGTTCGGCGCCGTGGGCACGGTCGGCTTCGTCATCGACCTGACCCTGTTCAATCTTCTGTTCAACCACGGTCAGGTCATTGCCAAGATGGTGTCGACGACCGTTGCCGTGGTCTTCACCTACTTCGGCAACCGGCACCTGTCCTTCTCGCACCGCGCCCGTACGGGTATCGGCCGCGAGGGGTCGTTCTTCTTCGGCATCAACATGCTCGCGCTCGCGTTCAGCCTGGTTGTCATTGCGATCTTCTCCTACCCGCTGCATTACAAGCACGATCTGCTGGTCATGAACGTCGTCAACCTCGCCACCATCGCGGTCGGCACGGTGTTCCGGTTCTGGGCCTACAAACGGTTCGTGTTCCTACACCCGGACAAGGTGCACGACCCCGACGTCAACCTCGACGAGGAACTCGCCGAGCCCTAGAACCCCGTGGCTGCGGTCTCGCTGATCGGCGATGATGGCGTCGATGAGCAGCGAATCCTTGTCCCCCGCACAACCGATGCTCCCCACGTTGGTGGGTGAGCGGGTCACGCTGCGTCCGGGCTCGGGGCAGGACGCGCAGCGGCTGCATAGCATCGGCGGCGAACCTTCGGTGGCGCGCTGGTGGGGAGAGCCAGATCCGGTCGACGAGATCGCGGCGAACCTGCGTGGCGACAGCGGTGAGTTCCTGCTCGTCATCGAGGTCGACGGCGACGTGGTCGGCGGGATCCAGTACTCGGAGGAGAACGAGCCGATGTACCGCCACGCCGGAATCGACATCTATCTGGCGACGAACAGCCAGGGTCGCGGGTACGGCACCGAAGCCGTCGCGTTGCTGGCCAGGTTCCTCGTCGACCACCGCGGGCACCATCGGCTGACGATCGACCCTGCGGTGGCGAACGAGCGGGCGATTCGCAGCTACGAGCGGGTCGGCTTCCGGCGGGTCGGCATCATGCGGCAGTACGAGCGGGGACCCAACGGCACGTTTCACGACGGTCTGCTGATGGATCTGCTGGCCACCGAGCTCGAACCCCGCGCCGGGCTCATTTCTTGATTCTTCGATCTCGCGATATTTTTCTTGGACCGGATCGGCTGGATGTGGAGGTGGCGGACTGATGGCCCGGGTCATCGCTTTCGATGTCAACGAAACGCTGCTCGACCTGCGCGCTCTGGACCCGCACTTCGAGCAGCTGTTCGGCTCATCCGCGTTTCGCGGCCAGTGGTTCGCGCAGATGCTGCAGCTATCCTTCGTTGGCGGCCTGAGTGGCCAGTACGTCGACTTCACCACCGCGCAGCGCGCCGCGATGGTCATGCTCGCGCGGCGCCACAGCGTCGAGCTCAGCGATGCGAACGTCGCAGAAATGGTGGATCGGATGAGTACGCTGCCGCCGCACCCGGAAGTCGCGGACGCCCTGGCCACTCTGCGGCAGACGTCGCTCAGCGTCGTCGCGCTGACGAATTCGACCGAGTCGGTCGCCATGGCGCAGCTGACGAACGCCGGTATCGGCGAATACTTCGACCGGGTCATTTCTGCCGACTCGGTACGTCAGCTCAAACCCGCACCCGAGCCGTACCGATCGGTCGCGCGCGCCTTCGATGTCGACATCGCCGAGGTCCGGCTGGTGGCTGCGCATTCCTGGGATGTGTCCGGCGCCCTCGCGGCGGGCTGCAAGGCCGCGTTCGTCGCCCGGCCCGGAATGGTGTTGAGCCCAATCGGCCCACAGCCAGACATCGTCGGAGCCGACATCGCCGACGTCGTCGACCAGATCGCCAACCGCGACGCCGGCTGAACGACCCGGCCCGCTAACGCTTCCAGCCCGCCTCGCGTGATGACAAGCTTTGGCGTCAGCGGGGACGCTCGCGTATGTGAGCTACGGCGTTGTTGGATTTTGGGCCCGTTTCCACTCCGCCAAGGCCTGGTTCTTGTGGTGAACTCCGAAGTAGCGCGCGGGGAACCACCATTTGACGGCCCTGCCGAGCGCCGTTCGTCTGCACCAACAAGCCGGGTCACACCCGCACTCCTGGTTACGCGGGTTGTGCAGTCGCTGGAGCGGGCTTCGCGTCACCTCCGGAGCCTAACGCCGCGATGACAACCGCGAACGCGGCACGAGTGAACAGCCGAGCAGTGTCCCTGTACACACCAGCGCAGGCGGAGCAAGCTCGGCCACACGAGATTGCGAATCCACGGATCTGGCCTAGTTGCAGTCGCCGTTGGCCTCGTCGCTGCTGTTGTGGCGCTCGGCCCGAAAGCCTCGGGGTCAAGCGTGGCCGCTAACAGTGGCGGGGGGTACTGCAAGCATCACAGTTGCCCCTCGCCAAGTCCCACCCCGACAACGACGGGAACCCCTCCCTTCGGTACCACCAGTGTGCCTCCTGCCCGCTACCAGCACGTGATTTGGATTTGGATGGAGAACCACACGGAGTCAAGTCTGAGCTCGGCGCCATACTTGAGTTCGCTGGCCAATCAATGTGGTACTGCCAGCAACTGGCAGGATGCGGGTAGCGCGTACAACTCAGAGCCTAACTACATCGCCGCGACCACCGGACTCACCGGCAGCGTCCTCACACCCTTCACGTGCGACTGCCCCCAAGGCAGCTCCAACCAGACAACTGCCGACAACATCTTCCGCCAGGTGAGGACGGCGGGTCTGACCGAGAAATCCTACGAGGAGAGCATGTCCGGAAACTGCTCCAACACTGACGGCGGCAGCTATGCCGTCAAGCACAACCCTGCGGTCTTCATGGTTGGTGGCAGCGATCGCACAGCTTGCCAGGCCGACGACATACCGATGGGAAGTAACACGGCGGGCGCGCTCGTCAACGACATCAACGGCAATACCCTGCCGAATTTCGCCTTCATCACCCCCAACCTGTGTAACGACATGCACGACTGTTCGCTGGCCACTGGAGACGCCTTCCTGCAGGTCTTGGTTCCTCAAATCCTCAATAGCGCCTCCTACACGTCCGGGAACACCCTGCTGATCATCAACACAGACGAGGACACTCCGGTTCTCAATATCGTGGTTGCACCATCGGTGCGTCCCGGAACCGTGGTAACAACGACGGTGGGTCACTACGGTGAGTTGCGAGCCACCGAAGAGGCACTCGGCCTCCCGCTGCTCGGTGAAGCCGCCAACGTGGCCTCGCAGGATCTGCGCCCCGCGTTCAACCTCTGACCACCACTGGCTGCGTCCGGACGTGCACTCGAGGCGGTCCTTTCCGCCGGGCAGCATGTTGACATCCTCGAACATATGTTCGAACATGAGTAAGTGCTCGATGTGGCGAT
>JBDUCV010000107.1:0-4680 GCA_040003255.1 Actinomycetota bacterium | reverse complement strand
ATGACCCTTCGCATCGAGGGGGTCAGGGGTTCGAATCCCCTCAGCTCCACATTTGTCGAGTATTTCTGGGCTCTCTAGTGCTGCCGCGGTGCGCCGGCATCAGTCTTGACCCTCGTTGACCCCGACACGTTCTGCCGTGGGTGGCCGAAAATCCCTGGAAGACAAGGGATCCTGTGCACCTACCTCGTGCTCCCTGAAAACGGTGATGGGGGAGTGGTCCGAATCCGCACTAATCGCTGCACGCCGGCGCGGGCAACCCCTTGGTCTGGCTCGTGGTCTCGGCGTGGGGCTCGGTCGACGCACGCTCCGCCATCACCCCAGATCGCACGGCGAGTTGCTGCTGAGGCTGCCTGGACAGGACGACCCGATCGCCGAATCTGTGCGCACTCAGCGGCTTGTAAGCAGCGAGCTCAGGGGTGTTAATCTCGCGGGGCTGCCGGTGAAATGGGTCGGCCAGTACGGCAGCCCGCGCTCGCGGATGCGGGCGAAGATCTCGTCGAAGGCCGTCTCGTCGACAAGGAATGCATAGTGCTGCGGGTGGGCCGGCCCGTGGTCGTCGGCGAAGTCGAGTGAGACGTCGTTGTCGACCTGCACGACGCCAGTCCTCGTGCTTGAAGTCGCCGGAGCCGCCATCGCCCTCGCCTCCCTGGCCCTTTGACAGGGCATCCGGGAACGGCCAGATCGATGAGGACTAGCTGTGCGAAGTCTGCGGCCGGATTGCTTGCCACGCTCATCCATCGCTTACGGACCCGGCCGTTATGCGTACGGACCCGGGCCGTTCAGCTGGTGGTCCAGGGGGAGAGGACGTCTCCCGCCGTAGCGCTGAGGTGGGCAAAGCCAAGGATGGCGTGAACGTCGCGGATGGAAAGGGATTCGATGTCGAGTCGCTGCGATACAAGCTGGAGATTCTGCACGCGAGCACGCACGGGCGGCATTATGGATGCCGCCGTTGGCCTCGTGCCAGTACGCTGTCACAAACCGAATTCGGACCGCTGGGTCAGGTGATCACACGCATCACCCTCCGCGGTCCGGCTCGAGGCCCGGGTCGCATCGCCGGGACACTGAATACTGCCACTGGCCCACTGCTTTCCTAGCGTGCTGGTCGGTGCATCACCGTGGTGCACCGATGATCTTGAACGGCTCTGCACGCTCCGCTTGGTAAGCGTCGACGGAACGACTGGCTGGCCTCGGAACGGCCAGTGGGACGCCGAATGTGGAAGGTCGTTGATCGGGGCCGACCGCATCCCGTTCTGGCGCCGAACTGTTCCGCCGGTTCTAGCCCATCGCATCGGTCAAACCGGCTGAGGCCTCGGCCTGGTCGACAGTTGCGTCGGTATCCTCACGGGCATGGCCGGTTTCGCCGTGGTGATCTGTGGGGGAGGCATCGCCGGGATCGAGGGACTGCTGCGGCTGCGGCGGCTGGCCGGCGATCAGGTCGACGTGATTCTGCTCAGCCCTGCCGATCATCTGGTCTACAGACCGCTGGCCGTACTCGAGCCATTCGCGGCGGGCGCGGCGCGCCGCTATCCGATCGGGCAGATAGCAGCCGATGCCGGCGTCCAGTGGGTGTGGGACGCGCTGGCGTGGGTGGACCGAAATGAGCGAGTGGTGCAGACGGTCGGTGGCCAGCAGCTGCCTTATGATGCCATGCTGCTGGCAGTCGGCGGCCGTGAACTCCCGTCGTCTGAGCACACAGTCGTCTTCACCGGCCGCGACGCCGAGCACACCTACGGCGGCGTCCTTGCCGCTGTCGACCTTGGCGACATCGGCAGCCTCGCCTTCGTCCTGCCCGACGGCCCCACCTGGCCGCTGCCGCTGTATGAACTGGCATTGCTGACGGCACAACACGCTCGGGATGGCGACCGGCGACTGGAGATTGCGTTTGTCACGGCGGAGCCGAGGCCATTACACGCCTTTGGCGGTGACGCCGGCGAGGCGATGACGCGTCTGCTGCAGCAAGCTGGGGTTACCCTCTACACCGACTCCCGCGGGGACATCCCCGGGGCCGGGCACCTGATTCTGCAACCGAGCGGCCTCGAGCTGTATCCGGACCGGATCGTGACGCTGCCGGCGATCACCGGGCCGAATATCCGCGGCATCCCCGGCTTTGCCCTCGACCGGTTCCTGCACGTGGACGAGTTCTGCCGGGTGCCAGGCACCGACGGGCGTATCTTCGCCGCCGGGGACGCGACCGACCTTCCGGTCAAGCAGGGTGGCGTCGGTGCGCAGCAGGCCGACACCGCTGCGGCCGGAATTGCCCACCTGGCCGGGGCGGCTGAAGCACCGAAGCCGTTGCGTCCGGTGATCCGCGGGATGCTGCTAACCGGGCGGAACCCGCTCTACCTGGCCGCTCACCTCATCGCCGGGCGAGGCTGGCTGGCCCAGATCCTCGACAAGCCACCCTGGCCGGTTGATGAGAAGGTGGTCGCGGAGGAACTCGGGCCCTACCTCGACGATTTTGAGCGCTTAAGGCCGCAGCCGCCGGCCGGCTAGCTCCGTACTGGAGCCGCGCGACACGGAGCGAATCCACAGGTCTGTCGCGGGTGGCGCGTTCGAACGGGCGGACGCTGGCTGTCTCGGCAGCTCGCCACCTAGCGCCCCGCGTATGGGCTGAACATCCTGACCCCAAGGATGACTGCGCCGCCGACACGAAGGCAGCCGTTTGATTCGGCGCCAGCCGGGCACTGTGGCCTACCCATTAACTGCGGGAAGGCGGAGACTTCGGGCATGGCCACTGACCCGCGGTCCGGGGTAACGATCCTCGAGGCGAACACGTGCTGGATGCTGCTGCGGTCCAGCGAAGTGGGGCGGCTCGCCGTTTCAGTGGCCGACCATCCCGACATCTTCCCGATCAACTACGTGATCGATCACGGGACAATCGTGTTCCGGACCGCCGAGGGCACGAAACTCGCCGCAGCGGTCACCTGCCCAAATGTCGCCTTTGAGGCGGACGGATACGAACCGGAGGCGGGAGAGGCGTGGAGCGTCGTCGTTAAGGGCCGGGCGGAAGAGATCAAGAACATGTACGAGGTGCTCGATGCCATGGCCTTTCCGCTCTTCCCGTGGCACGCCGGACCCAAGCACCGGTTGGTCCGCATCGTGCCCGACGACATCAGCGGCCGCCGGTTCCACGTTCTCGACAGCACAGCCTGGCGCACGCCCCTTACCGATGCGCCGCATGCACCGCTCGAATAAGCGATTCGTCGTCGATGTCTTCCCGGCCGGTCGGGGTCCAGCGTTCGGGGCGCCGCGAGATGTTTCAGGCAACGGGCGACCCGCGCTGGGTGACCCGGAAGATCCACTGAATGCCTTTAGTGGGTGCGCGTCGCCGCTGTCTCCTTGGATGGTGTCATCGGTTGATGAGGAGCGTTCCTTCGTGTTCATGTGGCGCGTTTTCCTCGCAGGTCAGCGAACGCAGCGTTTTTGGGCACGGTCTCTGATGCCGCGCAGCATTTTCTGGCTCATGATGAAACTGATGATCTCGACCGGCTCAACGAGCAGCGCGGACCAGCGGCGTGAGTATTCGTAGCGTTCCCGCACGATGAACCCGGTTGTTCCGTCCGGCTTCTCGCGCAGGACCAGATTGCGCGGCCCCAGCGTGACCTCGCCCGAGCCGACGGCGGTGTGGGCGGAGGTGTCGGAACGCCCGGTTCAGGATGTGCCCGTCGCTGATCACAGTGGTCGCCCGTCCTTCGAAGATCCGGGCGTCGGTGGCGTTGACAGCGATCAGCCGATTGACGGCCACATTCAGGCTGACCAGGGTGACCGCGCCGACCATGCCGCCCAGCAGCGAGTTGTCCTTACCGATGACCGCGTTCTGCACCACATTGGACAGCAGGAAGGTCACGATCAAGTCGAAGGTGTTCAGAATGGCCAGGCCGCGCTTGCCGGTCAGGCGGAACAGGACAACGATCAGCGCGTACACGACGACGGTGCGCAGGATCTTCTCGGCCAGCGGGATCTGCTCGACGAACATCTCTCCTGCCACACGGCGGCCTCCGCAGCTACTCGAATCAAAGCCACGCTCCGTCACGTCGCCGGGTGGTTCAGCTACTCGGCCGGATCCTGGCGGCCACACCGTACGGCCGCGAACCCGGCACCCGTCCTGCCGGCAGGTGACGTCCCCACGCGGCGGCGCGCACCGGCCGCGCTTCTCGCTCCAGCCCAACCCGGGCCTGATCATCACACCGAGCAACGGACCCCATCGAGAAGCCCGCAGGCTGCGGGCCTGCCTACGACAAACGGCACGCTTCTGAGCGGCGGCTAGCGGCCCATGCACCGCCCGACCGCTGGTCGGTGGTGCACACGCCCGTCGTCCGACCTGGTCATCACCCCGCTGCGCAGCGTCACCGGCGACAGCGGGTTGACCCGCGCGCTGCAGGCCTGGCGGGCGGCCGACGCCGACCAGCAGACCAAATGGGCCGGCGCATACTCCGACGCGCTCGCCGCCGCCCCCGACGGCGACCCGGCCAAGGTCGCCGTCGGCGACTACGGTCCGGTGCCCGCGCTGGCGAGCCGGTTCCTCACCTTGGCCGCCAGCGAATCACTGGAGGGTCTGCTGACCACCCGCACCAATCGAGGCGGACGTGGACCGGGAGGACCGTTGACCGCGCCAATGTCAAACGCTACTTGCATGACGCCGTCGGCCAGTCCGTGAATCGCGCTGGCCACACAGACATC
>JBDUCV010000010.1:0-46008 GCA_040003255.1 Actinomycetota bacterium | reverse complement strand
GTCCGCGACCGTGCAGGTAACGCTCGGGTCGGCCAACGACTGACCGTTGACCCGGCTCGGCACGCTACTGCGAGTCGCGGCTCTCGGCGTCGCCAGCCGTGTGGGGCGAATCGGTCGGATCGGACACCGACTCGGCACTCTCGACGCTCTGATCGTCGCCGTCATCGGACGCTCGGTGGATAACGACCTTGCCAGATTCCAGGTCGATGCGCTTGCCGCCGGAAGAGTCGCCCAGCTGCTCACGGGTGGTCTGCAGCCGGCGCTTCTCTTCGTCCATATGCCGCTTGGCCGGGTTGAAGAGCGTGTCGAGGCCCCACTGCGTCATGTGACGAGGTTACGGCCTGCGGACGGCAGGGGGTAACGCTGGCAGCCCGTCGGCCGCGCTGGGTAACCTCGAAAGCATGCTGTTCGGACGAACCAAGACCGAGATGATCACCGCGGAGCGGGCGCTGCCGGGGCGACCGGAGTACGAGTTCGCCGTGCCATCGACACATTTCGTAACGGGCCGGCCGATCATCCCGCCGTTCCCCGATGGGATGGCCACGGTCGTGCTGGGGCTCGGCTGCTTCTGGGGCGCCGAGCGCGAATTCTGGCAGACGGACGGGGTGTTCACGACGGCGGTGGGATACGCCGGCGGATACACGCCGCATCCCACCTATGACGAGGTGTGCTCCGGGCTAACCGGCCACGCCGAGGCCGTCCTGGTGGTGTACGACCCCGGCGCGGTGTCCTTCGAGCAATTGATGCAGGTGTTCTTCGAGGGCCACGACCCGACCCAGGGCATGCGCCAGGGCAACGACGTCGGCACCCAATACCGCTCGGCGATCTACTACACCGACGATGCGCAGCGCGATGTGGCCGACCAGGCGAAGGCGGCGTACTCCGGGCGGCTGCAAACTGCCGGACATGGTGCGGCCACCACCGAGATCGCCCCAGCCGGCCCGTTCTACTACGCCGAGGGGTACCACCAGCAGTACCTGGCGAAGAACCCGGGCGGCTACTGCGGCGTAGGTGGCACCGGCGTGGCCTGCCCGGTCGGCCTGTTCAGCGCGAAGTAGCCGTCGAGCGTCACGCGTCAGGCCGTTCGGCGGCGCAGGGTGGCGGCAGCCAGCACCAGCCCCGCGATGACACAGCCGACGACGACAACCAGGTCGCGAACGTAGGATCCGTCGACGCCACTGTGCCGCGCTACGCGCTGAACCGCGTCGACGGCGTAGGACAGCGGTAGCACGTCAGAGGCCCAACGCAGCACGACCGCCATCTGCTCGCGAGGATAGAACAGCCCGCACAGCAGGACCTGCGGCAGCACCACGATCGGCATCAGCTGGATCGCCTGGAACTCGGTGCGCGCGAACGCGCTCGCGAACAGTCCCACCGCCACACCGAGCAGCGCGTCCGTTGCAGTTATCAATAGCAACCAGCCGAACGAGCCAGCCAGGCTAAGCCCGAGCAGCAGCGAGACGACAACGGTTACGCCGACCTGCACCAGCGCCACCACGCCGAACGCGAGTGCGTAGCCCACGAGCAGATCAAGCTTGGCCATCGGGGTGGTCATCAACCGTTCGAGCGTGCCGGACGTTCGCTCGCGCAGCGTGGTGATCGACGTGACGAGGAACATCAGCAGGAATGGGAAGATCCCGAGCAGGGCGGGGGCCAGCGAGTCGAAGCTCTGCCGCGAGTTGAAGACGAAACGCAGCAGCATCATCAGAACGGACGGCAGCACCACGAGCATCGCGACCGTCCGTGGATCGTGACGCAGCTGGGCGAGCACCCGGCGGCTAGTAGCCAGTGTCGTCGTGACGTTCACGCCGCAGCCTCCTGACCTTCAGCCTGGACCAAACGCAGGAAAGCCGCGTCGAGTCGCTCGGTGCCGGTGCGTTCGAGCAGGGCGGACGGAGTGTCCTTGGCGAGCAACTGCCCGTCGCGCATGAGCAGCAGCTGATCGCACCGTTCGGCCTCGTCCATCACGTGGCTGGACACGAGCAACGTCATCCCACCGGCGGCGAGTGCTGCGAACAATGTCCACAGCTGCTCGCGCAACAGCGGATCGAGGCCCACGGTTGGTTCGTCGAGCACCAGCAGTGCCGGCCGCCCGAGCAACGCGATCGCCAGGCTGACTCGGGATCGTTGGCCACCCGAAAGTCGACCGGTAAGCCGGTTGGCGAACGGCGCCAAGTCGACCTCGCCCAGCACGCGTTCGACGTCACCGGCTGGGGCTCGCATCGCGGCGGCGAAGTAGCGCAGATTCTCCAGCACCGACAGGTCGACATACACCGACGCCGATTGCGAGGCGTAGCCGACCTCGGTGCGCAGGGACGGTGTCCCGGCGGGCCGGCCCAGGACGTCGAGCTTGCCAGACCGGATGCGCTGGGTGCCGACGACGGCCCGCATCAACGTCGTCTTGCCACAGCCGCTCGGGCCCAGTAGGCCGGTGACCGAGCCGGTGGCCACACCGAACCCAAAATCGCGCAGGACGGCGGCGCCACCGCGATCGACACATAAAGCCTCCGCTTGCACAGCTGAATTAACCATGCGATTAATTAACGGTAAGATGGACCCTGTTGTCAAGCACAGACTTTCAGGAGGACTAGGTGGCACGTGCCGGTCGCCGGCCCGGTCCGAGCAGCACGGCTGAGCAGATCCTGGTCTCGGCCCGTCGGCTGTTCGCCGAACGCGGCTACCAGGCAACGACGGTGCGGGCCATTGCCGCAGCCGCCGGGGTCAATCCCGCTCTCGTGCACCATTTCTTCGGTACCAAGGAGCAAGTGTTCGTCGCCGCGCTGGACTTGCCGTTGAATCCCGCCGCCTTGGTCGCCAAGGTGGCATTGGCAGGTCCCCGGGACGAGCTCGGCGAGCGGATCGTGCGGACCTTCGTGCAGGTGTGGCGCGCGCCCGACACCGGCCAGCCGTTGCAGGCGTTGCTGCGCGGCGCGGCAACCGAGGAAGGTGCGGCACGATTACGTCACTTCGCGCAGGACGTCATGCTGCCCCGGGTATCTCGGCTACTCGGTGTGCCCAAGATCCGGTTGGCCGCCGCGTTCGCTCATCTGCTGGGGTTTGCGGTGGTGTCGCTCATCGTCCGGATCGAGCCATTGGCGTCCGCGAGCGAGGATGAGGTGGTTGCCTTGCTAGCGCCAAGCGTTCAGCGCTACCTCGACGGGGCCGTGCCCTCGTAGGCTCGGCTTATGCCGGAACTGCCCGAAGTCGAGGCGCTGGCGGCCTTCCTTCGCGACCGGGCCGTGGGCCGGACGGTGCAGCGCGCCGACGTCGCGGCGTTCCATGCGGTCAAGACGTTCGACCCGCCGCTGTCCGCGCTGTACGGACTCACCGTCACCGGCGCCGGCCGGCACGGCAAGTTTCTCGACCTCGACGTGGACGGCCTGCACCTCGTGGTCCACCTGGCCCGCGGAGGATGGCTGCACTGGCGCGACGCGCTGCCGCCTGCTCCGCCCCGTCTCGGCAAGGGACCAATCGCCTTGCGCCTACACCTGGCCCCGGAGTTCGCCGCGGGACCGGTGAGCGGCTTCGACCTGACCGAGGCCGGCACCCAGAAGCGCCTTGCCGTCTACCTGGTGCGCGATCCCCTCGAGGTGCCTGGTGTCGCTCGGCTCGGCCCCGACGCGCTGACCCTCGACGTCGCCTCGCTGGCGGAGTTACTGCTCGGCCAGCGGGCTCAGCTCAAGGGCGCGCTGACCGACCAGTCCGTGCTCGCGGGAATCGGCAACGCCTATTCCGATGAGATCCTGCACGCCGCTCGGCTCTCGCCATTCAAGATCGCTACCAAGCTCACCGACGAGGAGTTGCAGCGGCTGCACAGTGCAATCGGTGCCGTGCTGACCGACGCCGTGGCGCGATCGGTGGGCCAACAGGCGGCGACGCTGAAGGGCGAGAAGCGCAGCGGATTGCAGGTGCACGGGCGGGCCGGGCTCCCCTGTCCGGTGTGCGGCGACACGGTGCGCGAGGTCTCCTTCGCCGACAAGGCCTTCCAGTACTGCCCGACGTGTCAGACCGAGGGTCGCGAGCTCGCCGACCGGCGGCTGTCCAAGCTGCTCAAGTAGCTCGATCGTCGGTACCGGGTGGGTCAAAGTCGACGTCCACGTTCTCGAACGGCTTGTGCTTCTCGGTTGGCGGATAAGACGCGTACGCGCGCCGGTCGGCGTCGGTCAACGCGACGTCGTCGCTGAAGGGCGCCAGCAGGTTGCGGGGCCATAGCTTGTTCACCCGCACCGCATTCGCCTCGGCGCACAATATGATCGTCAGCGTTTCGAGATAGATCCAGGCCAGCAGTCCGAGCACCAGTCCGAACACGCCGTAGGTCGCGCCCGCTCCGCGCAATTTGTGACCGACGTAGTAGCCGCCCACCAGTTGCAGGACCTGCCAGATAAGTGCCGCTGCGATGGCCCCACTGCGCACCTGCCGGAACGAGATCTCCCGCGCGGTGAGCATCCGGAACACGACGATGAAGAGCAGAGCGTTGATCGCCGCCGCCACCACGATCGAGATCAGGCGCACTCCGGCGCCGAGGTTCGCCCCGAAGGACTGCGCGCCGGCACTGAGCGCACTCAGCACCGTGGTGAACAGAAAGCCGGTGCCCACCACGAGCAGCACAAGCAAGCTGAGCAGCCGCGCCTTGAACACGTTCGGCCGGTCGCCGCGGGGCACTGCCCAGATCTTGTTCATCGCGTTCTGGATGGCCTGGATGACGCCGAGACCCCCGTACAGGCTGCCGGCGATGCCGATGATGATTGCCAGCGTCGAACCGTGCAAGGCGCTGATATTGCGCGCCAGGTCGTCACCCACCACCGGGAATTGGGTCAACGCCGAGTCGAGCACCCGCCGCTGCAGGTGCGGATCACCGTGCAGGGCATACCCGAGAATGGAAACGAACAGGAGCAGCATCGGGAATAGTGAGAGAAACCCGTAGTAAGTGATCATTGCGGCCAGGTAAGTGCCCTGATCGTCGACGAATTTGTAGAGCACTGCGACCGGAAATCCAGCCCACCGATGACGGCGTTGGAAGCGATCGACGGCCGTCGCGAGCGTCATCCGTACCTGCCTTTCGGGGTTGTCGGGACGGTAGCGCCGTGGGCGCATCGAGGTCACCCCCGGGGCACCCGGACCCCGCTGAGGGCAGACTGGAGCGGTGCACCCCATCCCGACCGTCACGGTCGATCAAATTCCAGCTGACGCGCTCCTGCTCGATGTGCGCGAGGACGAGGAATGGTCCGCGGGCCACATCGCTGGGGCGTTACACGTGCCGATGTACGACCTGCCGGATCTGCTGGCGATCGGGTCCGGCGGCCTCACGCCGCAGGCGCCCGTCTACGTGATCTGCAAGGTGGGCGCACGCTCGGCCCAGGTCACCGCGTGGCTAAATAAGCAGGGATATGACGCGCGCAACGTGCACGGCGGGATGCTCGCCTGGCACGATGCACGCCGCCCGATGGCCAGTGACAACGGCGCCCCGCCCCAGGTCATCTAGAGGGCGGGTCGTGGTCGGGACGGTGCGTCCACTGGTCGTTGCGCATCGCGGCTCGTCATCGGCGGTCGCCGAACACACCGTGCAGGCCTACCTGACGGCTCTCGAGTCGGGCGCCGACGCGCTCGAGTGCGACGTGCGGCTCACCCGCGACGGACACTTGGTGTGCGTGCACGATCGGACGGTCAACCGCACGTCGGACGGACGCGGCGTGGTCAGCGAGCTGGACTTGCCGGGCCTGGAGCGATTGGACTTTTCCTCCTGGCACAGCGCCTGGCCCGACCGTGCCGACGAGCTGATGGCTGACGCTCCCTACCTGGACGGGGTCGAGCCAGACCGCGATTCAGGTGGCGGGGTGCTGACATTCGACACCCTGCTGGCGCTGGTCCACGACGCGAGACGCCCGGTGCAGTTGTTCGTCGAGACCAAGCACCCGACCCGCTATGCCGGCCTGGTGGAAAAGGAGCTGGTACGCGAGCTGGGCCGCTTCGGCTGGGCCGGCGCGGCCGGTCGAGTGGGCAGCGTGCGGTACCGCCCACCCGCCGTGGCGACCGGACGAGTCACCGTCATGAGCTTCGCGCCGACGGCGCTGCGCCGGGTCCGCCTGCTTGCCCCGGACGTGCCAACCGTGCTGCTGCTCGACCGGCTGCTGCCGGGTCGCCGGGACGGCCGCTTGCCCGTCGGCGTTGGTATCGCCGGCCCCGGGCTGCCCGTCCTGATCGGGGACCCGGGCTACGTTGCGCGCGCCCATGCCCGCGGCAACCGGGTGTATGTGTGGACCGTCGACCAGCCGCGCGACGTCGAGTACGTCTTGACACTCGATGTGGACGCGATCATCACCAACGTGCCCTCCGCAGTGCGCGAGAGCATCGACCGCGGGGTTTGATTACTCGGCCGCCGGGGCAAACTGTGCTCGAAAGGGGCGGACGCCGTAATCCGTAGGCCATCACCGCGATGAGGGATATCGACGTGCAGACACTGTGGGTGAGATCCAATCCGGCGAGCGCTGCCACCGTGCGGCACCGGATGACGGCATCACTCGCAGGCCTGCAGGTGGCCGACGACACCATTGCCGACGTCGCGCTGGTGGCTACCGAACTGGTGAGTAACTCGGTTCGGCACGCCATGGCTCTGCCCGACGGCGGTCTGTCTGTGGATTGGGATGTCACATCCGACGGGGTGATCGTCCGGGTGACCGACGGCGGTTCCTCGCTGCGCCCGACTCTGCAGCACGCGGCTCCGGACGCCATGGGTGGACGTGGGCTGGTCATCGTCAACGAGATCTCCGACCGCTGGGGAGTCGAGGAATGCGAGGAGCACGTCACGGTGTGGGCGCATCTGCCCGGTCGCACGGATACCGCTTAGTACCCGCCTACTAGCTACGCCAGCCCGCGCATCACCCGCAACGCCACCGACACCGTCGCGAGGTCGGCGACGTCGCGGTTCAGCGCCTCGGTCACCGTGGCCCGAGCACGGCCGACCCGCTCGGCGTTGTCGCGTTCCCAGGCCGCCAACCGAGCCTGCGCGGGTTGGGCCGGGTCAGTGGTGCGCAGCACCGCCGCCGTGATCGCCGACAACGCTGCGTAGACATCGGCACGCAGCGAGGCCCGGGCCAGCACTGACCAGCGTTCGTCGCGCGGCAGCCTGGTGATTCGGGTCAGCACCTCGTCGATGCTGAAACGCTCGGACACGGTGAAGTGCAGGTCGGCGACCTCACTTGCCGCACGGCCGCTGGATTCGGTGATCTCGACGACGTCAAGCAGCAGGAACGCGTTGAGCATTTCGGCGATCCGGGCGGCCAATTCGCTCGGCAAGCCGAGGCCCTCGAGGCGATCGGTTTCCTTGTGCAGATTTTCCCGCTCGACTCCGCGCAGAAGCTCCGGCACCTTGGGAGAAAGCTCGGTCACAGTCGGCTTGAATCGATCGATCTCACCGGCAACATCGGTGATCGGGAACCGGATGTCGATCAGCCACCGTGTTGCGCGGTCCGTCAACCGACGCAGCTCGTGGTAACCCGCGTGCTGCGCCTCGGTCGGCACGACGTTGTCGAGGGCCTCGATGCCCGCCCACAACTGCTCCAGGCCGAAGACCTCACGCACGATCGTGTATGCGCGGGCGATCTGCGCGGCGTCCGCGCCGGTCTCCTCGGCGGCGCGGTGCGCGAAGGTGATCCCGGCCCGGTTAACCAGGTCGTTGACAACAGCGGTGGTGATGATCTCGCGGTGCAGCGGGTGCGCGGCTAAGGCGTCGCCGAATCGGTCGGCGATTGGCGTCGGGAAGTATCCGGACAACGCCCGGGCGAACCACGGCTCGTCGGGCAGCGTCGAATCATTTATCCGCTCGGTCATCGTGATCTTGGCGTAGGCAGCCAGCACGGCCAGCTCGGGAGAGGTCAGGCCCTGCTTTGCCGCCTCACGTTGCTCGACCTCGCGGGCGGACGGCAGGAACTCCAGCGCACGGTTGAGTTCGCCAGCGTCCTGGAGCGTGCGCATGAAACGCCCATGAACGCTCAGCATCGCCGGACTGATCCGGCGCGCGAGGCCGAGCAGCACATTCTGCTGATAGTTGTGGCGCAACACATGATCGGCGACGTCGTCGGTAACCGATGCCAGCAACGCCGCACGCTCGTCGGGACCAAGCTCACCGGCCGCGGCCGCCCGGTCGAGCAGGATCTTCAGATTGACCTCGTGGTCGGACGTGTCGACGCCCGCCGAGTTGTCGATCGCGTCGGTGTTGATGCGCCCGCCGTTGCGCGCGTACTCGATTCGGCCGAGCTGGGTGAAGCCGAGATTGCCGCCTTCACCCACCACGAGGGCGCGCAGGTCAGCGCCGTCGGCGCGCAGTGCGTCGTTCGCCTTGTCCCCCACCGCGGCCGGCGGCTCGGTGGACGCTTTGACATACGTGCCTATGCCTCCGTTCCACAGCACGTCCACTGGTGCGAGCAAGATCGCGCGAATCAGCTCATTGGGGGTGAGCCCTTCGACATCATCAGCCAAGCCGAGGGCGGCGCGAACCTGCGGCGAAACCGGGATCGCCTTGTGCGTGCGCGGATAAACGCCGCCGCCCGGGGAGATCAGCGTCGGGTCATAGTCCGCCCAGCTCGATCGAGGCAGGTCGAACAGTCGCCGACGTTCGGCGAAGGACGCCGCGGCGTCGGGGTTCGGGTCAAGGAACACATGCCGGTGATCGAACGCCGCGATCAGCCGGATGTGCTCGGACAGCAGCATGCCGTTGCCGAACACGTCACCGGACATATCGCCGATGCCGACCACCGTCACGTCCTGGGTCTGCACGTCACGGCCGAGTTCGCGGAAGTGGTACTTGACCGATTCCCACGCCCCGCGCGCGGTGATGCCCATCGCCTTGTGGTCATAGCCCACCGAGCCACCAGAGGCGAAGGCGTCGCCGAGCCAGAATCCGCGCTCGATTGCGATCGCGTTGGCAACGTCGGAGAACGGCGCGGTGCCCTTGTCGGCGGCAACGACCAGATAGGGGTCGTCACCGTCGTAACGGCGGGTGTCGGGCGGCCCGACGACGACCCGATTCCCATCGCGTAGGACGTAGTTGTCGGTGACGTCGAGCAGCGAGCCGACGAACGTGCGGTAGCACTCGACGCCTTCGGCGTACCAACCATCGCGATCGGCGGCTGGATCCGGAAGTCGCTTGGCGACGAAGCCGCCCTTCGCGCCCACCGGCACGATCACCGCGTTTTTCACCATCTGCGCCTTGACCAAGCCGAGGACCTCGGTGCGGAAGTCCTCGCGGCGGTCAGACCACCGCAGGCCGCCGCGGGCGATCGGTCCGAAGCGCAGGTGGACACCCTCGACGCGAGGCGAGTACACCCAGATCTCGTACCGCGGACGAGGTTCGGGCAGGTCGGCGATGCGCCGCGGGTCGAGCTTGAAGGCCAGCGCGGAACGCGGCTCGCCGGCCTCGTCGCGCCGGTAGGCGTTCGTGCGCAGGGTCGCCGAGATAAGCCCGAGAATCGATCGGATGATCCGGTCCTGATCCAGGCTCGGGACCGAGATGAGATCGTGCTCGATCGCCTCGGCGATAGACGCTCGCTGCACGACCGGAGGCGCCGTCCCGTCGGCGTCACCGCCATGGGGGACGACCTGCGGGGCACCGGCCTGGGCCGGGTCGAAACGCGCCTCGAACAACTCGACGAGCCGACGGGCGATCGTCGGATTGTCGACCAGGGCCTGCTCAAGGTAACCCTGGCTGAATGTCGTGCCGGCCTGCCGCAGGTATCTGGCGTACGCCCGCAGGATGTTGACCTGCCACCAGGTGAGGCCAGCTGCAGGTACCAAGGAGTTGAGACCGTCCTGGTCGAGCTCGCCGCGCCACAGCTTGCGCAGGGCGTCGATGACGGTGCTGCTCGTGGCCTCGTCGAGCTGGACGCCTGCGGGCAGCCGCAGTCCGAAGTCGTAAATCCAGGCGCCCGTGCCGTCGCCACGCTGGATCTCATACGGGCGTTCGTCGAGCACCTCGATCCCCATGTGGCCAAAGATCGGCAGTGCCCGCGCCAAAGACACCGGCCGGCCGATGCGGAACACCTTGAGTCGTCGGTCGGCGTCGTCGTCCGCAGACGGGGTATAGAGGTCGAACGCCTCCTCGTGGCCATCGTCGCTGACGGCCAGCTCCTCCAGCCGAGACAGGTCGCGGACGGCGGTGGCAGCAGGGAAGTCCTCCTTGTATGCCTCGGGGAATGCCCCGCCGTAGCGGCGCAGCAGCCGGTTACCCTCGTCTTCGCCGACGGCGATGGTGAGCAGGTCGGCGAAGTCGTCGCTCCAGCGTCGGGTCATTTGGGCAACCTCGGCCTCGACCACCTGTCGGTCAGGCGACACAGGGTGGGCTCCGGGCGGCAGCGCGACGAGGAACTGCATCCGCGCCAACCCGAGCTCGACGATCCGGTCGTCTCGGGCGACCAGCTCGCCCGGCCAATGCTTCAGGATCGCCTCGCGGACCTTGCGCCGGGTCTCTGGCCCGAACCGGTCGGACGGGAAGTACACCAGCACGGTGACGAAGTCGCGATTGAGGTGGGTGCGGGCGAACACTCCGACGGTGCCCTGCTCGGCGCGGGCGACGACCAGCTGTGCCAAACGCAGCAGATCGGCGGTCGGCGCCTCGAGCAACTCGTCTCGGGGCAAGGTGCGCAAGGCTGCCAACAACTGCCGCCCGCCGTGACTGTTCGCCCGAACGCCGGAGCGAAGCAGTATCTCGGCGATGCGCCGCCGCACGACCGGGACGCGCGCGACAATGCCGTCCTCGGCGCTACTGATCAACCCGAGGAACACGTGCACGGCCTGTCCGGAGCCGTCGTCCGGGGTCACCACGGTGACGCAGTCGTAACGGGCCGATCTGCGTACCGTCGACACCAACGGCGATTTGAAGATGACCAGCGGCGCGCCGCTGCGGAACGCGGGCAGCAGCTCGAGCGGTGAGATCGCCGCCGCCCCACGCAGCACGCCACGAACGTCGCTGGGCGAGCTGACGCCACCGGGGCTGGCCAGCTGGTTCGCGGAGTACGCGGCGTGGCCCAGGATCATAAAGTTTCCGTCGGCGAGCCAGCGCAGTAGCTCGCCGGCTTCGGAGCTGGTGTCCGCGTCGAACTGGCCCGGATCGGCGCTCAGCTGATCGGCAAGGCCGCGAATCAGCGCGTACATCGCGGGCGCGTCGGACACCGCGTGCTGGACATCGGCCACCACCCGCGCGACGTCTCCCTCGATCAGCTCGCGGTTCGCCGGGTCGAGGGCAGCTATCTCGACGTGCATCCAGGATTCGGTGCTGGCACCGGCGGGCAGGTCGGCGTTGTCGTCGACGTCGTACACCATGCTGATCTGGCCCTTGGCGTCGCGGGCGAGGACGATCTGCGGGTGCAGCAAGCGCTCGACCTCGTGACCGGATCGTTCGAGTTCGGCGCGGACCGAGTCGACGAGGTAAGGCGCATCGGGCGTGACCACCTCGAGCGCGCTGGTCTCGCCGTCTTGTTGGACGACCCGCACGAGGGTCTGATCCGCGGCTCGAACCGCGCCGAATGCGAGCTGGTCGCGGGCGATTGCCGCGAGACTCGCTGCTGGGCGGCCGGGCAGCTGGCTCGCGGCGTGCGCGAGGTAGCGGTGCAGGAAAACGTCGACGTCGATGTGCTCAACGCTTCGTTGCAAGTCTTCGGGCGCGTCCGGCGTCCGGATCTCGCTCATACGTGGTCACCTCGTTGTGACGGTCGGGAGCTGGCCCATTGTCCCATCGGCCGACCGTACCCAGCGCGAAGGTCCGCCACACCGCGTGGCTGACCGGCGGCGCTGCCATGATGTGGCCGTGAGCGTCCCTGACTCCCAACGTCCCCGGCCGTTGCCGACTAGCGCGTCCTACGCGATCACGGCGCGGATCTACGCCGATCCGAACCCCCGGGTGGTCGGCATGCTGGCGACGGCGGTCGGTGCCGCCGGCGGGCTGGTGACCGCCATCGATGTGACCGAGTCCCGCCACGACCGGATCACCATCGACGTGACCTGCTCCGCGGCGAACGGCGAGCATTCGCAAGAGATCGTCGCGGCGATGGAGGCCGTCGCCGGTGTGCGGGTATACCGGGTGAGCGACCGGACCTTCCTGCTCCACCTGGGCGGCAAGATCTCGGTCGAGCCGAAGGTGCCGCTCAAGACCCGTGACGACCTCTCGATGGCGTACACGCCCGGCGTCGGGCGAGTGTCACTGGCGATCGCGGCGAACCCCGCCGACGTGTCGCGGCTGACCATCAAAGGCAACTCGGTCGCCGTGGTCACCGACGGATCGGCCGTTCTCGGGCTGGGAAACATCGGCCCCGGAGCGGCGCTGCCCGTGATGGAGGGCAAGGCCGCACTGTTCAAGCGGTTCGCGAACATCGATGCCTGGCCGATCTGCCTCGACACACAGGATGTGGACGAAATCGTCGACACCGTGCGACACATCTCGCCGGGCTTCGGTGGCATCAACCTCGAGGACATCTCCGCGCCGCGCTGCTTCGAGATCGAACGCCGACTGCGCGCGTCATTGGATATCCCGGTATTCCATGACGACCAGCACGGTACTGCGATCGTGGTGCTCGCGGCGCTCACCAATGCGCTGCGTTGCGTACGCAAGCCGCTGATCGCGGCGCGCGTGGTGGTCGCGGGGGGCGGTGCCGCCGGGACTGCGGTCGTCACCTTGCTGCTCGCTGCGGGCGTGCGCAACATCCTGGTGTGGGACCGCGAGGGGATCCTCGCTCCGGCCGATTCGCGGCTGAACGACGCCAAGCGCGACCTTGCTTCGCGGACCAACCCGGCTGGCGTCACCGGCGACCTGCACGACGCCGTACGCGGCGCCGACGTGTTCATCGGCGTCAGTGCACCGGGGGTACTCAACGCGGCGTGGATCCCCGACATGGCGAGTTCACCCGTGGTGTTCGCGCTGGCAAATCCTGACCCCGAGGTCGACGTCGACGCTGCGCAGGGAGTTGCCGCTGTGCTGGCCACCGGGCGCAGCGACTATCCGAACCAGATCAATAACGTGCTCGCATTTCCGGGCGTGTTCCGCGGTCTGCTCGATGCCCGCGCCCACGAGGTGACGACCCGGATGTTGCTGCGTGCCGCCGATGCGCTCGCGCACTGCGTCAGCGACGAGCAGCTCAACGCCAGTTACATCGTCCCCAGCGTGTTCGACCCGCAGGTACCGACGGCGGTGGCATCGGCCGTCCGCGAAGCTGCGACCGCGTCGGTGACCCAGGACCGCGGCACGAAGTAGTACGGCGGCCGCTACCGGACGTGGTCTCCCGCGGCGGCCTTGACCTCGGCCTTCATCTGCTGCTTGTAGGCACGCACCTTTGCCAGAGACGCATCATCCACGACGTCGGCCACGGACCGGAATGCACCGGCTTCACCGAACGGGGCCGTAGCCTCGCGCCAGCCGGATGGCCGCACGCCCAGTTGCTTGCCGAGCAGGGCGGTGAAGATCCGCGCCTTCTGGCTACCGAATCCCGGCAGTTCACCGATCCGGCGCACCAGGTCGTCGCCGTCGGCTGACAGCCGCCACACCGTTTCGGGATCGCCGTCGTAACGCTCGACCAGCACCTGCCCGAGTTGCTGTACCCGCTTGGCCATCGCAGCCGGGAACCGATGCAGAGCGGGCGGCTGCCGGAACAGCTGCTCGAATGCTTCGGGATCGTAGGACGCGATCTCGCGGGCGTCGAGGTCGTGCCCGAGGCGCTCACGCAGCACGTAGGGCGACGTGAACGCCTTCTCGATCGGGATCTGCTGGTCGAGGAGCATGCCGATCAGCAGGGCGAGTGGCTCGTCAGCCAGGTACTGGTTCGCCTCGCGGCTGCTCGCCAGCTGGATGCCGTTCATCCTTGCGGACGCATAGGCACCGGCACGGCGCGTTGGTCGGCCACCTCGGCCGCCCTTTCGTAGCCCGCGTCGACGTGCCGAATCACGCCCATGCCCGGATCGTTGGTGAGCACCCGTTCCAGCTTTGCCGCCGCCAGCGGGGTTCCGTCGGCCACCGACACTTGGCCGGCGTGGATCGACCGGCCAATGCCCACCCCGCCACCGTGGTGGATCGAGACCCAGGTGGCACCGCTCGCGACGTTCACCATGGCGTTGAGCAGCGGCCAGTCGGCGATCGCGTCCGATCCGTCGGCCATCGACTCGGTCTCGCGGTACGGCGACGCGACCGATCCGCAGTCGAGGTGATCGCGGCCGATCACGATCGGCGCGCTCACTTCACCTGACGCGACCAGGTCGTTGAAGGCCAGCCCCGCACGATCGCGTTCGCCGTAACCCAGCCAGCAGATTCGGGCGGGCAGTCCCTGGAAATGGACCCGCTCCTGCGCGAGCGTGATCCACCTGCGTAGCGACTCGTTCTCGGGGAACAGGTCTAGCACCGCCCGGTCGGTGCGCGCGATATCCGCTGGATCACCGGACAGCGCCGCCCATCGGAACGGTCCCTTGCCCTCGCAGAACAGCGGCCGGATGTAGGCCGGGACGAAGCCGGGGAAGTCGAAGGCGCGGCCGTATCCGGCCAGCTTCGCCTCGCCTCGAATCGAGTTGCCGTAGTCGAACACCTCGGCGCCCCGATCTTGGAAGCCGACCATCGCTTCGACGTGGCGCGCCATCGACGCCCGCGCGCGTCCGGTGAACTCGTCGGGCTTGCGTGCGGCGTAGTCATGCCACTCGTCGAACTCGACGCCGATCGGCAGATAGGACAACGGGTCATGCGCCGACGTTTGGTCGGTGACGATGTCGATCGGTGCGTCGTTGGCGAGCAGCTGCGGAACGAGTGACGCGGCGTTGCCTAGTACCCCGACCGACAGCGGGCGCCGCGCGTCACGTGCCGCAGTCGCCAGCCGCAAGGCCTCGTCCATCGAGGATGCCGCGACGTCGAGGTAGCCATGCTCGATTCGACGCGCGATCCGGGACGGGTCGACCTCGATGCAGATTGCCACCCCGCCGTTCATCGTCACCGCTAGCGGCTGCGCACCACCCATGCCGCCCAGTCCAGCCGTCAGCGTGATCGTCCCGGCCAGGCTGGCCGCACCGTCCTGCTGCCCACCGCCCTTCGCGGCGAGCTTCGCGGCCACGGCGGAGAACGTCTCGTAGGTGCCCTGCAGGATCCCCTGCGTGCCGATGTAGATCCACGAGCCTGCGGTCATCTGCCCGTACATGGTCAGGCCGAGGGATTCCAGCCGGCGGAACTCCGACCAGTTCGCCCAGTCCGGGACGAGGTTGGAGTTGGCGATCAGCACGCGCGGCGCCCACTCGTGCGTCCGCAGCACCCCGACCGGACGCCCGGACTGCACGAGCAGCGTCTCGTCCAGGCGCAGCTCGGTCAGCGAGCGGATGATGGCATCATACGAAGGCCAGTCTCGCGCTGCCTTGCCGGTGCCGCCGTAGACCACGAGCTGTTCCGGGTGCTCGGCGACCTCGGGGTCGAGGTTGTTCTGCAGCATCCGCAACGGCGCCTCGGTTTGCCAGCCGCGGGCGGTCAGCGAGCTGCCCCGCGGCGCACGGATGACACGCGAGATATCCATGTCGATCATCCTTTCCCGCGATCTTCCTGCGCGGGGAACGCCCGGAGCGTCCAATCTGCAGGAAGATCGGCGGTCATCGCAGCGGTTCGGGCAGGACGGCATCGGCCGCGGCCACCGCGGCGCCGGAGCGCACGAAGTCCACGGCCGCCTTGATTTCTGGCGCCAGGTGCCGGTCGGGCCCCGGTCCCGGCACCGACTGGCGCAGCGCCGCCACCACTGCCCCGGTCGCTGGTCCAGGTAGCAACGGCGCCCGCAGATCGAGGGCCCGGGCGGCAGTGAGCAGCTCGACGGCGAGCACGCGGGTCAGTCCGTCGACACCGAGTCGGAGTTTGCGGGCGGCCGACCAACCCATCGAGACGTGGTCCTCCTGCATAGCGCTCGACGGGATCGAGTCCACCGACGCCGGGACGGCGAGCCGCTTCAGCTCGGACACGATGGCGGCCTGGGTGTATTGGGCGATCATGTGCCCGGAGTCGACGCCGGGGTCCCCAGCCAGAAACGGTGCCAAGCCGCGCGAGCGGGTGACATCGAGCATCCGGTCAGTACGCCGCTCGCTCATCGACGCCAAGTCGGCGACAGGGATCGCGAGGAAATCCAAGACGTAGCCGATCGGCGCGCCGTGGAAGTTGCCGTTGGACTCGACCCGTCCGTCGAGCGTGACGACCGGGTTGTCGACCGCCGACGCGCACTCGTAGGCCGCGACTGTGCGGGCGTGCGCCAGGGTGTCACGCGCGGCGCCGGCGACCTGCGGGGCGCAGCGCATCGAGTACGCGTCCTGGACGTAGGCGCAATCTGGGCCGGCGTGCGAGGCGATGATCGGCGAATCAGCGAGCAGCGCACGCATGTTCGCAGCGGCGATTGCCTGGCCCGGCTGCGGGCGCAGCGCATGCAGATCCGCCGCGAACACCGCGGCTGTGCCGAGCGTCGCCTCGACGCTCATCGCGGCGCTGATGTCGGCGGTACGCAGCAACAGGTCGAGGTCGTGGCAGGCGAGTAGCAACTGGCCGAGCATGCCGTCAGTGCCGTTGATCAGCGCTAGCCCCTCCTTCTCGGCCAGCTCGACCGGGGCGATACCAACCCCGACGAGTGCCTCGGCCGCCGCGAGCGGTGAACCGTCAGGCATCCGGACGGTGCCCTCACCAATTAGCGCCAACGCGACGTGAGCCAGCGGAGCGAGGTCGCCCGAGCAACCCAGCGAGCCGTACTCGTACACGACCGGCGTGATCCCGGCGTCGAGCAGCGCAGCCAGCGTCTGCGCGGTCTCGGCACGCACCCCGGTGCGTCCGGTCGCGAGCGTCGAGAGCCGCAGCAGCATCATCGCCCGGACCACCTCGCGCTCGACCTCGGGGCCGGACCCAGCAGCGTGCGAGCGGATCAGCGAACGCTGCAGCGCCCCACGGCGATCCGAGGGGATCGACGTGGTGGCCAGCGCGCCGAATCCGGTCGAGATGCCGTAATGCGGCTCGCTGTCCTGGGCGAGTTCCTCGACCGTCTTGCGCGATTCAGCAATCGCGTCCACGGCGTGGGCATCGATCGTGACACCGGCGCCGTGCCGGGCGACGGCGACAACATCCGCCTCGGACAACGGACCGACGCCGACGGCGATGCGCTGCACAGTGCGCAGCCTAGGCCAGCCCGAGCAGGAGGTTTGCCGAGCTACCCGGTGCGCCCCGCCGGCGAAATGCGTCCGGATACCGTCTTGGCCATGCACGCAGTAGTGATCACCAGGCCGGGGCCGCCCGAAGTGCTCGAGGTCGAGGAGGTTCCCGATCCGACACCAGTCGCCGGTGAGGTCGTGGTAGACGTCACCGCCACAGCGGTTAACCGCGCGGACCTGCTTCAGCGCGAGGGCAACTACCCCCCACCGCCCGGAGCGTCGCCCTACCTGGGTCTGGAGTGTTCGGGCACCATCACCGAGCTGGGCGACGACGTGACTGGCTGGCAGATCGGCGACGAGGTGTGTGCGCTGCTCGCCGGTGGCGGGTACGCCGAACGGGTCGCCGTCCCGGCCGGCCAGTTGTTGCGCCAACCGCGCGGGCTGTCTCGGATCGACGCCGGGGGGCTGCCTGAGGCGGCCTGCACGGTGTGGTCGATGGTCTTCGACATCGGTCGGTTGCAGCCGGGCGAGTCGTTGCTCGTCCACGGCGGGACGAGCGGCATCGGCACACTGGCGATCCAGCTGGCGCATCGGTGGGGCGCGCGGGTGTTCACGACTGCCGGCACCCAGCACAAGGTCTCTGTCGCGCGGGGGCTGGGCGCCGACGTGGCGATCAACTACCGCGAGCAGGACTTCGTCGCCGTTGTTTTGGAGGAGACCGACGGCCGCGGAGTCGACGTAATCCTCGACAACATGGGCGCTGCGTACCTTGCCCGAAATATGGGCTCGCTGGCGCGTGACGGCCGCCTTGTCGTCCTAGGCCTGCAGGGCGGCCGGACGTCGGAGCTCGATCTCGGGACGCTGCTCGCAAACCGGGCCACCGTGTCGGCGGCGTCGCTGCGAGGGCGCCCGCCCGAACAGAAGTCGGCGATCGTCGCGGCGACGCAGGCCCAGGTGTGGCCGCTGGTGGAATCCGGCGAGGTCTACCCGGTGATCGATCGGGTGCTGCGCCTCGAAGACGCGGTCGAGGCACATCGGCTGGTCGAGTCGAGCGAACACATCGGCAAGGTCGTACTGCGCGTGCGCTGACGGTGCGAGGCGTTGCCGGTCGACGCGGCGGCTGGGGGCGCCGATCGTTAGACCCGCAGGAGCGCGGAAAGGCCGCGCCCCAACTGCTCGATCTCAGCCGCCGTCGTGTGCGGCATCAACCCGACGTGAACGGTGCCTCCCATCTCGTCGGTGCCGAGCGCCGACATCAGCTCTGACATGCCGTTGCCGCCGGTCCAGACCGAGACGCCCGACGACTGCAGGAACTCCCCAACCTGGGCCGGGGTGCGGCCTGCCACGGTGAAGGCCATGACCGGGACGCGATGCGCCGCGGTGCCCAGGACCGTGACCCCGCGCAGCCCGCGCAGCAGCGAGTCGAGCTGCGCGAAGACCCCGCGCTGATACGCGGCCGCCGACGTCAGCGAAGTGACGAGCCGCTCGCGCCGCGACCCGGTGGCCGACTCGTCGAGCGCCGCGAGGTGGTCGACCGCGGCGGTGACTCCGTCGATCAGCTCGACTGGCAACGATCCGAGTTCGTAGCGTTGCGGCGAGGGCCGCGGCCAATCCTCGTCCAGCTCTTCGAGCAGGCCGGGACGGGCCACCACCGCCCCGACCGTCGGCCCCCCGAAGGTGGCGACCGAGATGCCGAGCAGATCGGCGCCGAGCGCCTCGATGTCGAGTGGCAGATGAGGAACGGCGGCGCCCGCGTCGATGACGGTCAGCGCCCCTTGCTCATGTGCCAGATCGGCGATACGTCGGGCGGCGGGCACGGCGCCGGTGACCGGATTGGCGAGCGGCAGCGTCACCAGCCGGGTGCGATTGCCGATCAGCTTCTCGTACTGCCATTCCGGCAGGTCGCCGGTCTCGACGTCGACCTCGGCCCATTGCACGACAGTGCCGGCCCGGTGTGCCTGGTTAACCCACGGCGCCACGTTGGCGTCGTGATCCAGCCGGCTGATCACGATCTCGTCGCCGAACTTCCAGTCGCGCGCGAACAAGCCGGCGAACCGATGCAGCAGCGTCGAGACGTTTGCGCCGAAAACCACCGACTGTGGCGATGCGCACACCAAATCACCGATCGCCCGCCGCGCGTTCTCGATGGCTGCGGCACTGCGTTTGGACCGCGGAGATGACGAGCCGGGTTGGGCTCGAGATGAGCGTAACCCGGTGACGATCGCGCGGATGACGGTTTCGGGCAGCAAGGTGCTGTAGGTCCCGTCGAGGTGCGCTACCTCACTGCCGAGCGTCGGATACAGCCCTCGCACCCGCGCGACGTCGAAACTCACGGGCAGAGCACCTTCCCTTCAGGATCACGGGCATCCGCACGGCATGCCCTGACATGCTCGACACCGTCGCCCGCCGGCGGGGCAGACTGGGGAGCATGACCGACTACACCACGCAGCCCGATCAATCCCAAGCATCAGCGGATCCTCGCGAATCTGCTGCCGCGGAACTCACCGTGTCCCCCGACGGTGGGTCCGCAAAACCCCGTGACGATGGTGGAGAGATTACGGCCATGGTCGAGCATCCGGCGAAGGTGATGCGAATTGGCACGATGATCAAGCAATTGCTGGAGGAGGTACGCGCCGCGCCGCTCGACGAGGCAGGCCGGCAACGGCTGCGCGATATCCACGAATCGTCCATTCACGAGCTCGAGGAGGGGCTGGCGCCGGACCTGCGTGACGAGCTTGAGCGGCTGACCCTCCCGTTTGGTGCGGGGGTGCCGTCCGAGGCTGAACTGCGCATCGCGCAGGCCCAGCTCGTCGGCTGGCTCGAGGGATTGTTCCACGGCATCCAGACGGTGCTGTTCGCGCAGCAGATGGCGGCGCGAGCACAGCTGGAGGAGATGCACCGCCATGCCCTGCCCGGCGCTCCGGAAGGCCAGCAGATCGTGGTTGGACCGAACGGCCAGGTTCTGGCCGGCCCGGGCGGCACGCGGTTCGGGATGGCGCCTGGCACCGACCAAGCCCAGCCCGGCGGACCGGGCACTGGCCAGTACCTCTGACCCGGTTCGTTCACCGACTGAGTGTGAGGGGTCAGCTGAGCAGCGATTCGATCAGCGCGGCGACGGCGTCCTCGTCGTTGCTACCCAGCACCTCGTCGGCGGCGGCGATCGCCGCGGGGTGGGCATTGGCGACCGCATAGGAGCGGCCGGCCCACTCCAACATCGGCACGTCGTTCGGCATGTCACCGATCGCCGCCACCTCGGCCGGGAGCACCCCGTGCGACGCGGCGACCTCAGCCAGTCCGGTGGCCTTGCTGATGCCGGGGGCGGCGATCTCGAGCAGCCCATGATCGGACGAGTGGGTCACCGTCGCCCGTCCGGCGAGCAGCCGCGACGCCTGGAGCATGAACTGATCAGGGTCCGCTCCGCGGTCCTTGGCGAGCAGCTTCACGCCCGGTTTGGCGATGATGTCCACCAGGTCGGCGACCCGGGGCGGCGCCAGTGGATTGCCCAGCCGGTCATGGGTCGGGCTGATCTCCCAATCGTGGCGATACCCCGGCTCGTGGCCGAAAGCCAGGCCGTACTCGACGCCGAAGTGCACGGCCGGGAATTTTGCCCGCAGCTCCGTGGTCAACGTCGCCATCAGCTCGGGAGACAACGGATGGGCGCGCAGCACAGTTTCGGCCTTCAGGTCGTAGATGACCGCGCCGTTGGCGCCCACCGCGACACCGGTGTGCCCGGTGGCATCGGCTACCTCGTGCAGCCAGCGTGGCGGACGTCCGGTGACAAACGCTACGACCAAGCCCGCGTCCGCCGCGCGGTGCAGTGCGGCGCGCGTCCGGTCACTAACCGAGCCGTCCGACCGCAGCAAGGTGCCGTCGAGGTCGCTCGCCAGCATCCTGATCACGACGGGACGAGCACCTCGCGGCCGCCGAGCCACCGACGCAGCGCCACCGGCACGTACACCGAGCCGTCGGCCTGCTGGTGGTGATCGAGCAGGCACGCGATGGTGCGCGACACCGCGCACAGCGTGCCGTTGAGCGTGGCAACGGGCACTGTGCCGCCGGCCACCCTGGTGCGGATGTTCAACCGCCGCGCCTGGTAGGTGGTGCAATTCGAAGTTGAGGTGAGTTCGCGGTAGGTGCCCTGCGACGGGAACCACGCCTCGATGTCGAACTTGCGGGCGGCGCTGGATCCGAGTTCGCCCGCGGCGACGTCGACCACGCGGTAGGCGAGTTCGAGTGCGTCCATGAACACGCGTTCCCACCCGAGCAGGCGTTGGTGTTCCTCGACCGATTCCTCGGCCGGCACGTAGGAAAACATCTCGACCTTGTCGAACCAGTGCACCCGGATGATGCCCTTGGTGTCCTTGCCGTACGAGCCCGCCTCACGCCGAAAGCAGGAGGAAAACCCCGCATAGCGCAGCGGTAGCCCGGCCAGGATCTCGTCGGCGTGGTAGCCGGCGAGCGCTACTTCCGACGTGCCGACCAGGTACAGGTCGTCGCTTGCCAGCCGGTACACCTCGGCGGCGTGCGCGCCAAGGAATCCGGTGCCGTCCATGATCTCGGGCTTCACCAGCGCGGGCGCGATCACCGGGATGAAGCCTGCCTGCTGTGCCTGCTCCATCGCCAAGTTGACCAGCGCCAGTTCCAGCTGCGCGCCGATGCCGGTCAGGAAGTAGAACCGCGCTCCGCTGACCTTGGCGCCGCGCTCAGTGTCGATCGCGGATAACCCCGCGCCGATCACAAGGTGATCGCGCGGTCGTTCGATGATGGGCGGTGTGCCAACCGTCTCGAGGGTGATGAAGTCGGCTTCGCCGCCGGGCGGCACCCCGTCCTCGACCAGATTCGGCACGGCGAGATGAGCCGCCCGTAACGCCGCGTCGGCCTCGGCCGTATCGGCTTCGGCGGCCCGCACCTGCGCGGCGAGGTCCTTTGCGCGGTGCAGCAACGGTTCACGCTCGGACGCCGGGACCGAGCTGATCGACCGACCCAGAGTCTTCTGCTCGGCGCGCAATGTGTCGGCACGTGAGACGGCGGCGCGACGGGCGTCGTCAGCGCCCAACAATGCATCGACGGCAGCCTCGTCTGCGCCGCGGACACGTTGGGACTCGCGCACCCGGTCCGGGTCGTCGCGTACCACGCGGAGATCGATCACGTCCGTCAGGCTACTGAGGTGCACCTCGTCCGCGTGTGGCCCCGGGCAGTAGGACGGCGCGCACACGCGGGCAGACTGGCCGGGTGCTCGAAGTGTCGCCGACCCGGTTCGAGGAACTCGTCACCGACGCGCTCGACTCGATCCCGAGCGGTCTGCTTGCGCTGCTCGACAACGTCGTCATCCAGGTCGCCGACCGGGACCCGGACGATCCGTCGCTCCTCGGCGTTTACCGCGGAACGGCGCTCACTGACCGCGGCGGCGACTACACCTTCGCCCTGCCCGACACGATCACCGTGTTCCGGCGGCCCATCTTGGCGATCTGTGCAGACGAGTCGCAGGTCGCCGACGAAGTCGCGGTGACCGTCGTACACGAGATCGGCCACCACTTTGGCATTAACGAGGACCGGTTGCACGAGCTCGGCTGGGGCTGACGATCGGCGCGCGCCTACTCTTGTCGATCGTGAGCGACCGGCTACCGATCAAGATGCTGCACGACCGGGTACTTGTGCGGATCTCGCACGAGGACGGCGAGCGTCGATCGTCGGGCGGGATCCTGATCCCGGCAACCGCCCAGGTGTCGAAGCGACTGACCTGGGCCGAGGTCCTCGGCATCGGCAACCACGTCCGGTCCGTCCAGGTCGGCGACCGGGTGCTGTTCAGCCCCGACGATCGCTTCGAGGTCGAGATCTCGGGCGATGACTACCTGCTGCTGCGTGAGCGCGACATCCACGCAGTGGCTGCCGAGCGGATCGAATCCAACACCGGCCTCTACCTCTGACCTCAGCGCCCGGTGGCACGCACCCGGGTCAGCCAGGCTCGAGCGTCCGCGAAGTCGCTGTCGGTGCGGCCAGCCGTGATCTCGCCCAGCGCGCCGTCGCGTCGCGGGTAGGAGCCCAGGAACCGGACGTCCGCGCAGATCCTCCGCAGCGCCGCCAGTGCGTCGCCCACGCGTTCGTCGGCGATGTGACCCTCGCAATCAATCGAGAAACAGTATTGGCCGATGCGTTCCTTCGTCGGGCGTGATTCGATCCGGGTCAGGTTGACCGAGCGCGCCGCGAATTCGGTGAGGATCTCGAGCAACGCTCCGGCGTGGTCCTCGCGCAGATAGGCGACCAGCGACGTGCGGTCGTTGCCGGTCGCGGCGGACGGCGGTGCCGGACGGGTGAGCAGCACAAAACGGGTCACCGCACCGCGGTTGTCAGCCACGTCCCGGACCAGGGTCGCCAGCCCGTACAACTCGCCCGCGGCCGGCGGCGCGATTGCCGCGTCGTAGTCTCCCGTCGCGACCGCCTGCGCCGCGCCCGCCGTCGAGCCGACGAGAGCCACCGGGACGTCCGGCAGGTGGGCGATCAGCCAGCGTCGGGTCTGCGCCTCCGCATGCGGGTGGGTTGCGACACTGCGCACGTCGGCGAGCTGCCTTCCCGGACGGGATAGCAGGTCGAAGATCACCGGCAGGTACGTCTCCTCGGCGATCATCAGCGCATCCCCGCCCGCCAGCTCGTCGAGCGTCGCCGCGACGGCCCCCTCGACCGAGTTCTCGAGCGGTACAAGCGCGCCGTCCGCCTCTCCGGCGCGCACGGCGTCGATCGCGAGCGTGACGTTTGCGAGCGGCAGGAGCGTCGCCCGGGCCGCAATCGGCAGCGTCCGTAGCGCGGTGTGGGCGAACGTCCCCTCGGGTCCGAGGAACGCCAGGCGAGGCGTCGTGTCGATCACGGGAGCACAGCGTAGGCGCCCAGCGAGGCAGCTGCGCTCAGCTGGCTTGGCGGTCTGCGACCGGGCCGCCTGGTGCTCTGCAGGCGGCGGCGACGGCACGCTTCTCATGCGGGGTCAGGCCTCGCTCTTGCACGCCGCCGGTGAGCGTCTTCGCGTCCAGCCGTGCATCGCCACCGCGTCCGACCACCGAGGTCACGATCACCCCAGCGCCTCGATCGTCGAGCAGCGCCAGAGCAAAGGACTGCTGACCGGTGACGTCGCCGGACGCATCGAACCGAACAAGCCCCATGCTTCGCAGGGCACCGGCCACATCCTCGCGCAGCGCCGTGACCTGGTCGGCGACGGTGTCCTGGTCGGCCTGGCGGTGGGCAATCGCCTCGACCCGGACGTCGTCGAGGCGCAGCTGCACGGCGGCGACCTGGTCGACCAGCTCGTCGAGGATGTCGGCGTGGCGCACCGACGTCTCGATCATCGATTCACGGCTAGTGGCTCCGCGGCCGAGGACGACGCTCACCCGCCGCAATCGGGCCAGGGTGCGCAACGCCAGGTAGGCGGCGAGCAGCGCGACGCAGCCCAGCACCAGGGCCGACACGGCGACGAACGTGACCATCGCGCCAAGGCTAGGGCGAGAGGCGTCGGTCCCTGGGGTGCGACACGGGTAAGACGCCCGACCCGGCAGGATTGCGTCGATGACCGGCTTCCTCGCTGCATTCGCGATCGCGCTTGGCGTGGTCCTGCTCGTCGAGCTGCCGGACAAGACGCTGGTCGCGACCCTCGTGCTGTCGACGCGCTATCGCCCCCGTCCGGTACTGGTGGGGGTGTTCGCCGCATTCGCCGTGCAATGTGTTGTGGCAGTGACCGCCGGTGGTCTGCTGCACCTGCTGCCGCAGCGGGCGGTCGAGGCTGCGGTTGCCGCCCTGTTCGCGCTCGGCGCGATCTTGCTGATCCGCGAGAGTCTGGCCGAGGAGGAGCACGTGGAATTCGCCGAGAGCCGGCAGAACCTGCCCGGCCAGCGGATCGCGCTCACCTCGTTCGGCGTGCTGTTCGCCGCCGAATGGGGCGACGCGAGCCAAATCGCGACGGCTGGGCTGGTCGCCCGGCTCGGTCAACCGGTGGCGGTGGCGATCGGCGCCTGGGTGGCACTGTGCGCGGTCGCGGCGCTCGCGGTGGTGGCCGGCAAGGTAATTCTGCGCCGGGTGCCGGTTCGGGTGGTGCATCGGGTGGCGGGGGTGCTCTTCGCGGTGTTCGCCGTCATCGCCGCGGTCAGTGCGATCCGCGACTAGGCAATATGTGCAGGGACCCGCTCATTCGGGCGCGCAACCTGTGCAGGGTGTGCGGCCAGTTAGCCTGTTATTGCCAAGTAGCTCCGCCCGTCGCATCGTGACCGCATGACGTCCGTCGAACTCACCCCCGAAGAGCAACAGGCCGAGCTCACCATCGACCGGCTCAAGCAACTGGTCGGCCTTGTCGACTACGACGCATCCACTGATCCGTTCCCGGTCACCTCCATGGACGCCGTGGTCTTTGTCGCCGGCAACGCCACCCAGAGCGCGCACTTCTACCAGCACGCCTTCGGCATGCGACTGGTCGCATACAGCGGCCCGGAGACCGGCAACCGCGACCACAAGGCGTTCGTGCTCACGTCCGGATCCGCGCGCTTCGTGGTCATCGGCGGGGTGGCGCCAGACAGCCAGTACCTCGATCACCACCGCGCGCACGGCGACGGCGTTGTCGATCTGGCCCTCGAGGTGCCCGACGTCGACAAGTGCGTCGAACACGCTCGGCGCGTCGGCGCGATGATCCTCGACGAGCCCTACGACATCAGCGACGAGCACGGCACCGTGCGCACCGCGGCGATCGCGATCTACGGCCAGACCCGGCACACCCTCGTCGACCGGTCGGGCTACGACGGCCCTTACCTGCCCGGCTTCGTCGCCCAGTCCTCGACGGTGCCTCGGCCCGAGCGGCGGTTGTTCCAGGCCATTGACCACTGCGTCGGCAACGTCGAACTCGGTCGCATGGACGAGTGGGTCAACTTCTATAACAAGGTCATGGGGTTCGTGAACATGGCCGAGTTCGTCGGTGACGACATCGCCACCGATTACTCGGCGCTGATGAGCAAGGTCGTCGCGAACGGCAATCACCGAGTCAAGTTCCCGCTCAACGAGCCGGCGGCCGGCAAGCGCAAGAGCCAGATCGACGAGTACCTCGAGTTCTACCGCGGCGCGGGCGTGCAGCACATCGCGCTGGCTACCAACGACATCCTGCGTACGGCCGATGAGATGCGCGCCCGCGGCGTCGAATTTCTCGACACGCCCGACTCCTATTACGACGACCCGGAACTGCGCGCGCGCATCGGCCAGGTGCGTGCACCGATCGAAGAACTCAAGGCCCGCAAGATCCTCGTCGACCGCGACGAGAACGGATACCTTCTGCAGATCTTCACTAAGCCGGTCGGGGACCGTCCGACGGTGTTCTACGAGGTCATCGAGCGACACGGCTCGCTCGGCTTCGGCAAGGGCAACTTCAAGGCGCTGTTTCAGGCGATCGAGCGAGAACAGGAACGCCGCGGCAATCTCTGACCCGTTGGATGGGAAGGTGGAGTCATGACCGTTCGGTTGCGCTCGTCGCTCGCCGCGCTGCCCGCTTACGTGCCCGGCCGCACGGTGCCCGGCGCGATCAAGCTGGCCAGCAACGAGACCCCCTACCCGGTGTTGCCGCACGTGCTGAGCCGGCTCGCCGAGGCCGCCGTGAACGCCAACCGCTACCCGGATGCGTCCTGCGCCCTCCTCACCGCGGCACTGGCCGAGAAGTACGCGGTACCCACCGACCGGGTCTCGGTGGGCTGCGGCTCGGTGGCGCTGTGCCAGCAGCTCGTTCAGATCGCGGCCGGCTCCGAGGACGAGGTCGTCTACGGCTGGCGGGCGTTCGAGGCGTACCCGATCGTGACGGCCGTTGTCGGCGCCCGGGGAGTGCCGGTGCCGTTGCGCGATCACGTCCACGACCTCACCGCGATGGCCGACTCGGTCACCGACCGGACCCGGCTGATCTTCCTCTGCAACCCCAACAACCCGACCGGCACCGCGGTGCGCCGCGGCGAGCTGGCCGCGTTCCTGCAGGCGGTGCCGGCGGACGTGGTGGTGGCTCTCGACGAGGCCTACCGCGAGTTCGTCACCGACCCCGATGTCCCCGACGGCCTCACCTTCCTGGACGCGCACCCGAACGTGATCGTCCTGCGCACCTTCTCCAAGGCGCACGGCCTCGCCGGGCTGCGGGTCGGTTACGGCATCGCCGGCGATCCCGCGATCACTACCGCGCTCAAGCAGGTGCAACTGCCGTTCGCCGTCAGCCAGGTGGCACAGCAGGCCGCACTGGCCAGCCTCGAGCCGGAGGCCGAGAAGCAGCTGTTGGAGCGGGTCGACGTGGTCGTGGCCGAGCGACACCGAGTGGCGGCCGAACTGAGTGACATGGGCTACGGCGTCCCACCGACGCAGGCCAACTTCGTCTGGCTGCCCCTGGGCGAGGCGACCACGGACTGGGCCAACGCCTGTGCCGACCGCGGGCTGATCGTGCGGCCGTTCGCCGGTGACGGCGCCCGCGTGACGATCAGTACCGCCGAAGAGAACGACCGCTTCCTGGACGCCGCGCGCGCGCTCGCCGGGTAGATGACCCTCCTGCTGACCGGCATCGGCGTGCTGGCCACGCAGGATGCTGCGCTCGGTGACATCAGCGGGGCCGCGCTGATCATCGACGGTGAGACCATCGCTTGGGTCGGCCCGGCCACTCGGGCACCGGACGCGGATCAGCGGCTCGACGTCGGCGGCCGTGCCGTCCTGCCCGGGTTTGTCGACTCGCACGCTCATCTCGTCTTCGCCGGCGATCGGGCGGCGGAGTTCGCGGCTCGGATGGCGGGCGATCGCTACCAGGCGGGTGGTATCCACACCACCGTTGCTGCGACGCGTGCTGCCAGCGATGACGTGCTGCGCGCGAATGCGGCCCGGTTGGCGAACGAGTTGCTGCACTCGGGCGTAACCACGTTCGAATGCAAGTCCGGCTACGGGTTGGACGTCGCCACCGAGCAGCGCTCACTGCGCGTCGCGGGGGAGTTCACGCCGGAGACAACATTCCTCGGCGCGCACGTTGTCCCACTCGGCATCGACCGGGCCAGCTATGTCGAACTGGTCTGCGGCCCGATGCTCGACGCCTGCGCGCCGGACGCCCGCTGGATCGACGCGTTCTGCGACCAGGGCGCCTTTGACCAGGACGAGACGGCTGCGGTGCTCTGCGCCGGCATCGCCCGCGGGCTCGGCGCCCGGGTGCACGCCAACCAGCTCGGCGCCGGGCCGGGCGTGCGGCTCGGCGTGGAGCTCGGGGCGGCCAGTGTCGACCACTGCACCCATCTAACGGGCGCCGACGTCGAGGCCCTCGCCGGGTCGGCCACCGTCGCGACGCTGTTGCCGTTGGCCGACTTCTCGACGCGTTCGCCCTACCCCGATGCGCGCGGGCTGCTCGACGCTGGCGCCACGGTGGCACTGGCGACCGATTGCAATCCGGGTTCGGCGTACTCGACGTCGATGCCGCTGGCGATCGCGCTGGCCGTCCGCGAGATGCGCCTGACTCCTGCCGAGGCCGTCTGGGCGGCGACGGCAGGGGGAGCGCAGGCGCTGCGTCGCGACGACGTCGGCGTGCTCGCCCCGGGACTGCGCGCCGACCTGGTCGTACTAGACGCGCCGTCGCCCGTGCATCTCGCCTACCGGCCGGGCGTCGCGCTGGTGGCTCAGGTGTGGCGGGCCGGCCGGCGGGTCGGGTAGCTCGCCGCGCTTTAGCGGGTGCGCACCCGCCGCGATCTATAGCGGGTCAACGCGGCGGCGTAGCAGGCAGAATTCATTGCCTTCGGGGTCGGCGAGCACATGCCACGACACGTCACCCTGCCCGACGTCGGCACGCGTAGCGCCAAGGCTGAGCAGCCGCTCGAGTTCCGCGTCCTGATCGCGATCAGTCGCGTTGAGATCGAGATGCAGTCGGTTCTTGCCGACCTTCGGGCCATCCGGGACGACAAAAAAATCGATGACCAACGCGGCTACGCCGTTCGGCCCGATCGACACGCCGTCGTCGCTGCGTTCGGTGATCTGCCAGTCGAGCACCTGGGTCCAGAAATCCGCGAGCGGTTCGGCATCGAGGCAGTCAATGCAGAGCGATGTAATGCGATTTGCCATGGCCGACTGTCTACCACCCCGCCCTGACAGCGCTGCGGCGCCTCTCATCAGCCGTTGCGAGTGAACTAAAAGCCCAGCTTGAGACGCGATCAACGTCCACCGATGGTCCGGGGGGGGACTTCGATCTTCCGGCTTACACGCTGCAGAATGCGGTGGCGCGAAGCGCCTCGACGGCCGAGCCCAGCTCATCGACGAGCGATTCGTTGACGGTGGCACCGCAGCGGGTTAGCCAATTGGCGACCATTCGATGTCCGCCCTGAGTGAGCACCGACTCGGGATGGAACTGCACCCCGTCGATCGGCAGCTCGCGATGCCGTAGGGCCATCACCACTCCCGTCGCCGTCGCGCCGGTGACTTCGATCTCAGCGGGAAGCAGCGCCTCGTCGACCGCGAGGGAGTGGTAGCGGGTGGCGGTGAACGGTGATGGCAACCCGGCAAGCACCCCGCTCCCGTCGTGCCAGATCTCGCTGGTCTTGCCGTGCAGCAATTCCGGTGCCCGGGTGACGATGGCCCCGAACACGGCGCCGATCGCCTGGTGGCCGAGGCACACGCCAAACAGGGGCACGGCGCGGGCGGCGCACGCCTCGACGACGGCCATGCTGTTGCCCGCGTCCTGCGGCATGCCGGGGCCGGGAGAGATGAGCACGCCGTCGAAGTCCTGCACCTCGGCCGGGCGCACAGCGTCATTGCGACGTACCTCGACTCTCGCGCCGAGCTGGCCGAGGTACTGCACCAGGTTGTAAACGAAGCTGTCGTAGTTGTCGACGACGAGCACGCGGGTCATGGCTGGGAGATTGTCACGGCATTGATCGGCAAATAGGGCTCGAGCCACGGAAACACGACGAAGAGCAGCAGTGCACAAACGGCGACGACCAGCAGCAGAGTCTGTAGCAGGCGCAGCGCGAGCGACCCGGGCAGGTGCCGCCAGATCCAGGTATACATGGCTAGAGCGTCCCTCCGGCCAGTTCCTTCGGCAGTTGGTCGCCCACGCGGGCCACCTTGCGAGCCAGCTTGGCGTGGATGATCATCCGCTGTTCGGCGGTGAACTTCGGATGGCACGTGGTCATCGTCATCATCGCCTCGACCGGCCGGGCACCCGGATGATCGGGTACCGGGTCAATCACCTGGGTGTCGCTCGGGTCGACGATCTCTCGGCCCGGCACGCCGTCCTGCCCCTTGACCGAAAGGTCACCGCTCGCCGGGTCGCCCTTGACGACGTAGATGAAGAAGCTGTTCTTGGTCTCGACGACCACCGCGTCGCCCGGTCGCAGCTGATCGATGTTGAGGAACGGCTCGCCCTTGCCGACACGGTGCCCGGCGACCGCAAAGTTGCCCACCTGTCCAGGCAATTGCGTGTTGGAGTACCGCCCCGGGCCCTTCTCCAGAGACGCGTCGTCGGTACCCTCGACGATGGTGAACGCGTAGTCCTTGCCCAGCCGAGGGATGTAGAGATTGGCGATACCCGTGCCGACGGGGATGCGCGCCTGGGCGCCACCGGGCAACGGCAGCTTGTGCGCGAGTGGATCCTCTCCGTTGGCCCAAACCGTCTTGAGTTGAGTGTGCACACGGTTCTGCTTCCGTGCGGAGTAAATGTTTGTGACCCACACCTGGTAGACGACGAACAGCAAGACGACCAGGCCCGCGGTGATCAGCGTCTGACCGGCACCGCGCAGGAAGAAGCGCACCCGATCTGTGGTGGGCAGGGCGCGATGCCGTGGCGCGGGAACCGGCGGGTCGAGAGTGTCGGTCACCGGGCCGCCTTCGCGTAGCCGAGCTTCAGCGTGCCGTCATACGCCGGCACGGTCACGGCATCGTCCGACGCGACGGTGTACCCGAGGCCGTAGTAGCCGGCGGCCTGCTTGAACAATGCGACTCCCGGTGAGTGATCCAGTGCTTCTGCCATTGTGCCTGCCGGGCCGATGGCCGCCACCTGGAAGGGTGGAGAGAAGACCCGTCCGTTGAGCAGCAGGGTGTTGCCAACACAGCGCACCGCGCTGGTGGCAATTACCCGCTGGCCGGCGATCGACATGGCCTCGGCGCCACCTGCCCAGAGGGCGTTGACTACCGCCTGCAGGTCTGACTGGTGCACCACGAGCTGATTCTTGTCGATGGCCGGGTCGTTCGGCACGGTGGTGGCGTCATCGAGCACGACGGTAATACCCGGCCCGCTCATGGCAGCCATCCCCGCCGGGACGCGAAGCGGCTTGGCCTGCGCTTGCGCGGTCGCCACGGCGGAGTTACCGGTCGCGGCCCGGTGGGTGGCAGCGTCGACCTGCTGTTGGAGCCGGATCACTGCCTGCTGGGCCGACGCGGCGTCCCGCTCGGCCTTGCGGACCAGGTCGGCAAGGTTTGCAGTGTCGGCCGAGCGCAGGTCGCTGCCCTGGGACGCCTGATGGCTCGTGGCAAACATCAGGCCCGCGACCAAGCACACCATGGGCACCAGCCAGCGCCACGGCGACCGGCGGTCCGTCCTGGCCACTGTCCCTCGTCCCAACTTGCCAGTGACATCATGAGTCGATGCGACGTTTAGGCTAGCCGCACGCGCCCACGCCGTCCGCCAGTAGTAGGAGATCCAGTGCCCAAGTCCAAGGTCCGCAAGAAGAGCGACGGCCCGGCTACCGGCCGGCCCGCCGCCGCGACGGCGGCGAGCAGCTCGCGGGCGATGCGTCCGAGTCCGACGTGGTACCCGATCGTGATGGCGGCGGTGCTGATCCTGGGGCTCGTCTACCTAGTCGTCTACTACCTGGCCGCCGACAAGATCCCACTGATGCAGGACATTGGCGCCTGGAACTTCGCAGTGGGCTTCGGCATCTTGATTGCCGGCATGGGCATGGCCGTGCGCTGGCGCTGATCGGTACTTTGCGTTGATTACACGCCTGTAGTTCTGTCCCCAGCTGTGGAGAAGCCTGTGGATTCCGCAGCGCACTCCCGGGTCATCTTCGGTCCGGACCGGCGACTCACGGCGGTGATGTTCGCCGGGGCCGTCCTCGCCGCGCTAGCCGGCTGGGCGACCGCAGATGCTGCGGGCCGGCTACTCGCACTCGGGGTGGCCACGGTGCTGGCCGCCTACGCCGTCACCGACCTACTATTTTGGCCCCGCTTGTGCGCCGATTCGACCGGCATCGTGATCCGCACGCCGGCCGTACGCCGGGACCTCGCCTGGGAGGCCGTGCAGGCGGTACGGGTCGACGAGCGCTCGCGGCTGGGGCTGGCGACCCGGACCTTGGAGATCGACGCCGGCGTGATGCTCGTGGTGCTCAGTCGCCGGGCACTCGGCGTCGACCCGCGGGAGGTGCTGTCCCTGCTCGAGGCGTTCGACCCGGGCGGGTCGCCTCAGCCGTAGCGCGGACTCGGCCATCGGGTCGCCTCAGCCGTAGCGCGGACTCGGCCAGCGGGTCGCCTCGGCCGCCGGGAAACAAGGCTCGAGTTGACCAGCCCTACGAACCCGTGAGCACCGCCGTGCGCCACACCACAGCGATCAACAGCACGATCGCGAGCGCCCCCAGCGCCAACAGCTGCGCCTGCGGCGCAATTCGCCGGCGCCGGCCCGGAATCCCTGCGATCGCCATGGTCGCGAAGCCGCCCAGAAGGAATCCGCCGAGGTGCCCGAGCTTGGAAATATCGGGGATGCTGAACGTCAGCACGAAGTTGATCACGATCGTGCCGATCAGTGTGCGCGGATCGAAGCCCAGCTCGCGAACGAGCAGCAACGCGGCGGCGAACAGTCCGAAGATCGCCCCGGACGCGCCCACCACGGCCGTGAACCTGGCCCCGAACGCGTAGACGGCAACCGAGCCGCCGAGCGCCGCCAGCATGTAAACCGCGACATAGCGCCACGGCCCGAGCAGCCGTTCGAGGTACGGCCCGACGAGGAACAGCGCCAGCATGTTCATCGCCAGGTGGAGCAGGCCGTAGTGCAGGAACGTCGCGGTGAGCAGCCGGTAGTACGAGTCGTTCTGCGCGACGCTCTGCGGCAGCAGCAGCCAATCGCGGAACAGCGACGTGGTGTGGTTCTGGTTGAGTCCGCGCACGGAGCCAATCGCGGAGGCGACGTAGACAGCGACGTTGAGCGCGATGATGGACCAGGTGACGATCGGCGCAGCGGCGCGGAGTGGCGTGCCGATCGTCGTCCGTGGTGCCCGCTGAGTGGCCTGACCGAGCTTCACGTCGTCCGGGCACTGGAACCCGACCGACGCGGGACGCATGCACTCAGGGCAGATCGGCCGGTTGCATCGAACGCAACGCACCGCCGTCTCGCGCATTGGATGGCGGTAGCAGCGCGCGATCACCGGAGTGGTCGCGCTGGTTGGATCGGCCATGCGGGGCAGTCGGCTCCTTTGCCGGACGGGTGCGGAGTTCAGCCCGCGGAGTCGGGCCGGTCGATGCTCACCGACGTGATCGTGACGTCGGTGGTCGGGCGATCGTTGCGCCCGGTGCGGGTGGTAGCGATGGCGTCGACGACCGCGCGGCTCTCAGCGTCGGCGACCTCACCGAAGATGGTGTGCTTGCGGTTGAGGTGCGGCGTGGCCCCGACCGTGATGAAGAACTGCGACCCGTTCGTCCCGGGGCCGGAGTTGGCCATGGCCAGCAGGTAGGGCCGGTCGAATTTCAAGTCGGGGTGGAACTCGTCGCCGAACCTGTAGCCCGGGCCGCCGGTACCCTGCCCAAGCGGGTCACCCCCCTGGATCATGAAACCGCTGATGACCCGGTGGAAGATCGTGCCGTTATAGAGCCGGTCCGTGCTCTTCGCCCGGGTCGCGGGATGCGTCCATTCCCGCTCGCCTTGCGACAGTTCGACGAAGTTGGCCACCGTCTTCGGTGCATGGTTCGGAAACAGCAGAACGCGGATATCCCCCGCGGACGTGTGCAATGTGGCGATCGGATCGGTGGACACAGCAAACCCTTCGTGGACGGCAGGATGCGGGACGGCCTAGTCGATCCTGCCACGCGGGCCTGATGCCGCCGCGAACAGTAAGGTGCCAACCGATGTGATCTGCCCGGATACCCCGGAAAGGGGATGCACCAGTGAGCCGCAAGAGCCGTAGCACCGAGGTCGTTGACGTGCTCGAAACTGCTACAGAGACCGTCAAGGAGAAGGCCGCGGACGTAGTCGAGCTGGTCCGCGACAAGGCATCCGACGCCGCCGAGATGGGTCGCCGGGCGCGCAAGGCGTCCCAGGCCGAGGCAAAGCGCCGCGCCAAGCAAGCCAAGAAGACGGGCCGGAGAGGCTCGGCCAAGTTCGCGGAGGTCGTCGACGAGGCGAGATCGCGAGCTGACGCCGTCGCTGCGGCGGCGACCGGGAAGAAGAAGCGCAAGTCCCGCCGTGGCCGCAACACGGTGTTGGTCGTGCTCGTGGCAGGGGGCGGCGCCTACGCCGCGTCGAAGGCGCTGCGCTCCTCGTCCCCGCCGGCGTACACCTACTTGGGCACAGCCCCTGCGCCCGAGCCCCCGAACCACTAGCTCCACGTCCGCCCCTCGCCCCTCCCCCCTCGCCGCCCCTCGCACTTTTGGTCAGTTCTGAACCGCGGCGGTGCAGGACGTGCCAATACCTTGGGGCGGCCAGGCTGGGGGCGGCCAGAGGGGCCGGCAGGGTGTGGCGGCCAGGCTGGGGCGGCCAACGTGAGGGCGGCTATAGCCCGGGCTTGTGCGCTAGCCCGTGAATCGGGGCGCGATCTCGGTAGCTATGCGGACGGCGTTGAACGAGGTGTCGGTGCGATCCGTGCGCACGGTCACCATGGTCTTCCCGGCGGCGAAGCTGCAGGCCCAGTTTCGCCCGTTGTCCGGCTCGTAGAACGCCGTGCGATAGACGACCGCGTCCACACCGGGGACGATGTTGCGCCGGCTGTCGACGTCGCCGCCGGTTCTGCCGGTGAGCACCATCGCGTTGTAGGCGTCGGTCGGTGTCGCGAAGCGGATCGGCGCGATCTCCAGCGTCGCCCGATGATCAGCTGCATAGAACCAGAACCAGCAGCTGACCGGTTTGGCGGTGCTGACCGTCGTGCGGTAGATCCGGTTGCCCTCGATGTTCCGCGCGATCAACGTGTCGATGTACGGGCAGGGCGCTTCGACCTGGCCGGCTGGTGGCGGGGACTCCGGCGGCAGCGGGGCCACCGCGGTCGCCGGCTTCGGCCGGAAGGTGGACGTGGGCGCTGGACGCGTTGGCGACTTGACCACCGTGGTGACCACGACCGTGGTGTCCATCGCGGTCGGTGCGGGTGCGCTGCGTTCACACCCGACGAGCAGCGCCACGACCACCACGCCGAGCGTCGCGGCGACGCGCCGGTTCAGCGGGGCCTGCCAACTGCGACCTGCGCCGCTCGATGCTCGAGGCTGTCGTCGAGCGGTTCGAGCTCGCCGGACTCGCCGCGACGGACCAGCGCCCGACGCAGCAATTCGTCGGCGAAACGCGGACTCTTCGCGAGCACCGGGCCGTGCAGGTAGGTGCCGAACACGTTGCCCCGCACGGCGCCCTCGGTGCGGTCACGCCCGTTGTTGCCCCGTCCGGACGTCGTCGTGCCGAGGGGCTCCACGCCCGGGCCGAGCGTCGTCAGGCCACTGTGGTTCTCATAGCCCACCAGCCGCCCGTACGCGGTGTCGATGTGATTGTTGCCGATCAGCCGGCTCGTCGAACCCATCGTCGTGACATCGAGGACGCTGGTGCCCTCGATGTGCACCCCCTCCTGGGTGAGAAATTCGTGGCCGAGCAGCTGATAGGTACCGCAGATCGCGAGCATGACCACGCCGTCGTCCGCCATCGACCGCAAGGTGGAGCCGCGGGCGACGAAGTCGGCGCCGATATCGCCTTGCGCCGCGTCCTGCCCACCCCCGCCCAACACGATGTCGGTGTCGGACGGCAACGGGTCGCCGACATTGATCGCCATCACGGAGGTCGAAATACCTCGCCACTGCGCTCGTCGACGCAGCACCAGCACGTTGCCGGTGTCGCCGTAGATGTTCATCTCGCGCGGATAGAGATGGACGAGGGTCAGCATGGCTGGCCGATCCGCAGCAAGATCGCATGCAGCGCCCACATCGCGGTGTAGGTGCTGAACACCACCACCTGCTCGCCAGGTGCCACGGCGGCGACGGCCTCGCGCACTCCGCGCTCCAGATCCGGCGAAACGTCGTCCACAACGATGTCGTCGTAGCGCAGCCGCACCGCCATGTCGGCGGCTCGAGTACCCGACGTGGACAGCCTGGCCCGCCGCCCGCCGAGTTCGTCGGTGAAGGTGACGTCCCAAAGCCACGACACGTCGCGACCGTCGGCGTCGTTGTCGTTGATCACCACGACGATCGCCGCCGGGTCGGTGCCGTCGAGGGTGTGCAGCGTCTGACGAAATCCCGCTGGGTTCTTGACCAGCTGCAGGACTAGCGGTCGGCCGTCTACTACAAACGACTGGCCGCGGCCGAACGCCGGAGACGCCGCGCGCAGCCCGTCCGCAATGACCTGTGGAGTGAGCCCGAACGTCAGTGCCATCGCGGCCGCGGCGGCCGCGTTCTGCGCGTTGTGCGGGCCGCCCGCGCGAAGGAGGATCCGCTCGTCGACGCCGTCGATCCGCAACGTCAGCTGGCCCTCGTCGTCGGGTAGCGCACGCAGCTCGGCATCCGCGGCCGCGTCGGACCGGAACAGCGGCCCGCCGTAAAGCTCCTCGTCGTTGGGGAACCGCGGACGCAGTTCGGGGGACACGCCGAAGTAGCTGACCTTCGCCGCGGTCTGGTCAGCTATGGCAACCATTCGTGGGTCGTCGCGGTTGAGCACGACGGCGTCGGTGGTCGCCGCGGCGGTTGCCATGAGCATCCGCGCGGTGACGTCGATCTCGCCGAATCGGTCGAGCTGGTCGCGCATGATGTTCAGCAGCAGGGACCGCCGAGGCGGCAGCATCTCGCTGAACGTGACTGCCCACGCCTCGTCGAGTTCGAGAACCGCGACGTCGTAGGGCAATTCTGCGCGCCAGCTCGAGTGTTCGACGCTGGCGGTGATCACACCGCGGGTGAAGTTGCTGCCCGTGTCATTCGTCAGCACCCGCAGCCGGCTACCCAAGATGGTCGCGATCAGCTTCGTTGTAGTCGTCTTTCCGTTCGTGCCGGTGACCAGCACTACGCCTTCTGGCAGGGCGCTGAAAGTACGGGCGAGATAACCCGGAAATAGCTTCTCGACCACCAGGCCGGGCAGCGCGTTGCCGCGGCGACCCACCAGGCGCAATGCACGCAGCGTCGTCTTGCCGACCCCGACGGCGAGCACATCGCGCAGAACAGTCATGACCCGCCCAGGCTACCGGCGCGCGTGATGGTCGTCGGAATGCGCAAACGCGCGCCGACTCAGGGCTGCGCCACCCAGCGTGCCGGCCGTCGCTCGAGGAACGAGCGCATGCCCTCGCGTGCCTCGTCCGAGGCGAACAACCGGCCCGAGAGCTCGGCCATCGCCGGACCGTTTTCGACGAGACGCAGACGCAGCTCGGCGGCAGTGATCGCCTTGGTCTGGGCGAGGCCCTGCGGTGAACAGCGGCGCAGCGACGCCACGTACCCGGCAACGGTGCCGTCCACGTCGTCGGTGCACACCGTGAGCAGTCCGATGGCGGCGGCCTCGACAGCGTCGAACACATCGCCGGTCAGGTAATAGCGCGCCGCCGCGCGTTCGGTGAGCCGGGACGAGGTGGTGAGTGAGATCACCGCCGGTGCCAGCCCAAGGCGCGCCTCGGAGAACGCGAATGTTGCGGTGGGTGGCGCGATGGCTAGATCTGCCGCTCCGACGAGGCCCACTCCCCCGGCTCGCGCGTGCCCTGTCAGTCGGGCGATCACCGGCTTGGGCAGCTCGACGATCGCGCGCAACGCGGCGAACAGCGCCTGCGTGCCGGTCTCGGTGCTCCCCGCCGTCATCTCGGTCAGGTCGGCCCCGGCGCAGAACGTCGAGCCGGTGTGGGTGAGCACGATAACCCGGGTCTGCGGATCGGCGCCCACGACAGCGAGGTGGTCGAGCAGCTGTGCGACGAGCGCGGTCGACAGCGCGTTGCGGTTGGCCGGCGAGTCCAGCGTGATCGTCGCCACGGCGTCGGCACGGTGCAGGTGGACGAGTTCGTCAGCCATCGCTGTGCTCCACGGCGACGACCGTAGCTCCTCCCGCCGGACGGCGGGTGCCGCGGTCCCTTCTTCGGTAGCGCCGCTGCCGTCCGTAGTTGAACGCCGCCGCTGCCGTCCGTAGTTGAACGCCGTGGTGGGACGAATTAGACCGTCGGTGGATCAGTTGGGTTGGCGGACTTTAGCGGTGTTGCGTGCGGTAGGCGTATTGGGCGAGCTCGAACAGCCGCTCGGTGTCGTGCGCCGCCTCAAGAACGGCGGCTCCGGTGGCACCAAGGAGCCCGAGTAGCAGCGCGATCCGCCACATGGCAAGTTGCGGTGCCGGTGCCCGTAGCGCGCGGATCCTGGTCACGACGTCGGTGGCGGCCGCGGCGAGCACGACAGCGGGCGTGGCCGGCGACCGCGCGCTGGTGACGGCATGGGTGAGCGCATCCGCAACCGTGTCGCGTCGGCAGGTGTTGGCGGCGTGCTCATCGGCCCAGCGCTCCGTCGACAGGGCTACTGCCGCTGGGATAGGGCGGAGCAGCGGGTTCGCCGCGGCGGCCAGCTGCGCGACGGTGTGGTGTAGGTGGTGGCGGTGGGTCAGGTGCGCCCGCTCGTGCGCGAGGACCGCACGGCGTTCGCTGGCCGGGAGGCTGCGCAACAGGCCGCTGGTGACGACGATGCGGCCAGGCCATCCCGGGACGGCGTAGGCGTGCTGGGCCGGGTCATCGATCACGGCCAGCTCACCGCCGGGTGCCGGCAGTGCGGCGGCCAGCCGGTATGCGCCACGCAATGCGGTCAGCCGCCGTAATCCTGCGACCAGGACACGGGTACTGATCACCACGAGAACCGCTAGCGCGGCCGCGGCCACGGGTGCCGCTACCGGGTCAGCGTGCCGCAGGGTGGATTCCGACCAGTGCCCCCGGTCGGCCAGCAGCCGGCTCTGCCCGGCGAGCGTGAATCCGAGCAGCGCCAGCGACGCCGTGGATCCGGCGGCGGCGAACACGCCACCGGAGCTGAGCAGCCAAGTCGCCGCCGCTGGCGGCAACCGTTGGCCGAGGGCCGGCGCGATAAGCCCAAATAGAGCGCTGAGCAGCAGCGGAAGGTAGACGGACAGATGCATCAGCCACTGCCCGGCTCGGCGGTGCGCTGGCGTTGTAGCAACTCGGTGAGCGTGGAGGCCTCGTGCGCGCTGAGCGTGCCGAGGAAGCGGCTCAATACCACGGCGTGGTCGCCACCACGATCAAGCATCGCGTGCATGCGGTGCGCTGCCAGGCCGGCTTCGTCCAGCACCGGCGTGTAAGCGTGCGCGCGTCCGGCTTGATCCCGGCGAACCGCGCCTTTCCCATGCAACCGGGTGAGGATCGTTTGCACCGTGTTGTAGGCCAAGTCGCCACCAAGGGCGTCGACGACCTCGCCGGCGGTCAGGGACCTATCGGCCGCCCAGAGCGCGGCAAGGATCTCCGATTCCAGCGCGCCGGAAATCCGCCGCCTACTCATGATGTCCTACAGTACCGTAGGAGCTATTCTCCTACAGCATCGTAGGAGTCATAACCTTTACCCGGAGACACGCGTGCCCTACCCACTCGCGGATCGCTATCTCGGCGACGCCGGCGACTTCCTGCTCATCAACAACTTCGCCCGCCATACCGGCTGGCTGCACGGAACGATGAGCTTCTACGCCAAAGACGGGGTCGCCCTGTTCGCGGTCCTGATCATCGCCGGGTGGTGGCTCGCGCGCCGGCGAAGCGACAGCAGCCAGCTTGCTGCGGTGGCGTGGGCGGCGCTCGGCACGCTGGCCGCGGTGGCGATCAACCAGCCCATCGTGAACGCAGTGCACGAAGCGCGCCCCTACACCGCCATCCCGGATGTACTGGTGCTGATCAGCCGCTCCACGGACTATGGCTTCCCGTCCGACCACGCGACGATGGCTGGTGCGGTCGCGACCGGCCTGCTCTACGTCGACCGAAAGCTCGGCATCCTCAGCTGGTGTGCCGCGGTCCTACTCGCCTTCTCCCGGATCTACGTCGGTGCCCACTACCCGCACGATGTAGCCGCCGGCCTCGCCCTCGGGGCCGCGGTTATTCTCATCGGCCGCGTCGTGGCTCAACCCGCGCTCACAGCAGCCGTGACGACACTGGCACGAACCCGGCTGCGCCCGGCCCTCATGATCGCGGCGCCCGCATCGGAGCAAGGCGCAAGGAACCCCGGGTAACCGAGCTGGCCGCGCTCACCGCTCTCCATCAACAGCTGAGCCGGCTCGAAGGGCCTGGTAGCCACCGACCAGGTCGGTGGCCCGGTATAACCCCAGCTTGCAAAGGGTCGCAGCGGCCAGGCTGGAGCTGAATCCCTCGTCACACACGATGATGACGCGTCGTCCCGCGCCGGTGACCTCGGCGATGTGGTGCGGGCTGCTCGGGTCGAGGCGCCATTCGAGAACATTGCGGTCGATGACGATCGCGCCGGGAAGCTCGCCGTCGCGTTGTCGCTGTTCGACCGGGCGGATGTCGACAACGAGTGCGCCTGCGGCGATCTCGGTGCTGAGGTTGCAAGGTTCGACCCGGTTAAGGCCGACGCGGGCAGCGTCGAGCAGCGCATCGACGGCAGAGGTTCGGCTCATCGCCCCTCCCAGAGCCACATTAAAGCGACGCCGCGAATTCCGCCGCTCCTGGCACGGCTCGGCTTGGGACGGGCGGCTTCCCTGTGCCAGCGAGCTCAGCGGTGACCTGAGTGCGATCCGGCTCAACCGCAAGCGTCGGTGCGCCGGGCAACGGCAACATCGCCGGGCTCTCCTCAATGAGCGAATGCAGCTCTGCTTCATTGGTAAAGCCCGCTGCGATGAGCGGTCGCCAGCGTTCATGGCCGTCCTTCGCCCACACCCCTGCCATCGCTGCTCCTCCCATAGCGACCTTGTAACCGGCCGACGGTATCGCGAGCGCCGCGTCCCTAGTTTCGCGCTAACGAGCTCGTAACAGTCAGGCAGCTCCTCCTGGCGAAGCGGCGGCGCGAACCTGATCAAGTACTGCGACAAGATCGTCGATATCTTCGCGGCTGAACAGTGCCTCCGGGAACCGCGACGCCGCCACGACCGCACTCTCCGGTTTCATCGCCGGCTCGAAGCTGACCGGCGGTCGAGCCAACGGTGCGAGTCGGCGAACACATCGACGGTTAGCGTGTACGCATCACGAGAGTGCGAAACCAGCCATGACCACGACCTCGACCTCGCCTGCCTGGTTCAAGCGTCGACCACCGCCGCTACCGATTTGACCGACGACGTCACCGCCACGATGAGGCCTCCCGCCTGCGACCGCGACGCCAGTCCAGCCGCCGCTCCACGGGTGACGCTAGTCGAGCCCGAGCCCGAGCAGCCTTCCGATCTGGACGGTCCGCGAGACTGTGCAGGTCTTGTCGAAGAAAGTCCGCGCGTCCGCAGCAAGATGTCGCGCACGGGCGGCCTACCGTGCGAAGAATCCGGTCGAGCGCTGGCGCATCACCGAACAGGCGATCGCGTCCTTCTCCAGCTGGCCCGATACCGCGAGGTCGCCGACCCGGGAACGAGACAGGCTCTGAAGCCGATGAAGCAGTTACCGGGCGAATCCGCGCGGGTTGCGTGGTCGAGGTGGATCTCAGCTGAGGTGGTGGACCTCCTGCATGCCATATACGGGAGTGGGGATCTGTTCCATGCGCGCTTTGAGTTGCAGGGCCAGGTAGGTCGAGTAGTGCCGGGATTGGTGCAGGTTGCCGCCGTGGAACCAGAGGGCGTCTTGCTGGGTCGGCTTCCACATGTTGCGCTGTTCGCCCTCCCATGGACCCGGGTCTTTCGCTGTGTCCGAGCCGAGCCCCCATACTTTGCCGACTTTGTCTGCGACCTCTTGGGAGATGAGGTCGGCGGCCCAGCCGTTCATCGACCCGTACCCGGTGGCGTAGACGACGAGGTCGGCTTCGAGTTCGGTCCCGTCGTTGAGCACGACGGAGTGCTCGGTCAAGTGGTTGACGTGGCCCTTCGCGAGTTTCACATCGCCGTTGGCGACCAGGTCTGCCGAGCCCACGTCGATGTAGTAGCCGGAACCGCGACGCAGGTACTTCATGAAGAGCCCGGAGCCGTCGTCGCCCCAGTCGTGGTCAAACCCGGACGCTTCGAGTCGGTCGTAGAAGTCCTTGTCGCGCTCGCGCATCTGGTCATAGAGCGGGATCTGGAATTCGTGCATGATCCGATACGGCAGCGAGGCGAAGACGAGGTCGGCCTTCTCGGTCGTCATGCCCGCCGCGACCGCCTCCTCCGAGTACAGCGAGCCGAGTCCGATGTCCATCAGTGTCTCCGAGCGGACGATGTGGGTGGAGGAACGCTGCACCATGGTCACGTCTGCGCCGTTCTCCCAAAGCGCGCCGCAGATGTCGAACGCGGAGTTGTTCGAGCCGATCACCACGCATTTCTTGCCGGCGTAGGCATCGGGTCCCGGGTGCGCGGACGAGTGATGTTGATCGCCGCGGAATATGTCCATCCCGGGGAACTCGGGGATATTCGCCTTGCCGGACATTCCGGTGGCAAGGACGAGGTGGGTGGGACGCAGCACGAGGGGCTGGCCTTCGCGCTCGACGGTCACCGTCCAGCCCTCGGTCGCCTCGTCGTAGGTCGCAGACTTCGCCTCGGTGTTGGACCAGTAGTTCAGCTCCATGACGCGGGTGTACGACTCGAGCCAGTCGGCGATCTTGTCCTTCGGCGAGAACACCGGCCAGTTGTCCGGGAACTTGATGTAGGGCAGGTGGTCGTACCAGACCGGGTCGTGCAGGCACAGGGACTTGTAGCGGCTGCGCCACTGGTCCCCGGGCCGCCCGCGCTTGTCGATGATGATCGTGGGGACGTCGAGCTGCCGCAGCCGCGCGCCGAGCGCGATGCCGCCCTGCCCGCCGCCGACGATGAGCACGTAGGGCTGCGTCTTGTAGCCGAGCTCGCGCGCCTCCCGCTCGCGACGATCCGACCACGTCTCGCGGTGCCGGTGCGCCCCGTGCTCGGCGCCCATGGGTCGGCTGCCCCGCGCTGGCTCTTCGAAGCCGGTGAGTTCATACAACGTGGTGAGCAGAGTCCAGGCCTTGCCGTCGCGCAGCCGCAGCAGCCCGTGTCCCCGGCCGACCGCCGTCTCGAACTCGATCCAAGCCTCGACCAGGCCGTCGGTGTCGCTCGGCTGCTCACCCGCAGCGATCCTGAAGTCGCGGGGACGGACGGACTCGAGCGTGGCGGTCAGCAGGTCGAGGACCCCGGCCCGTCCCTCGACCGTCTTAAGGTTCCAGGTGAAAGCGATCAGGTCACGCCAGTAGCTATCCTTGGCGAACAGTTCCGCGGCTGCGGCCACGTTGCCAGCCACCATCGCGTCCTCGAATTGGGACAGCCAGGTCGTGACCGTGGTTGCCGTTTCAGTCTGGTTCACGGTTGCCGTCATCTGCGGGCTCCAGTCGTCCTCGATGGTTGGAGAGGGTCTTGCTGCTAGGGCTCGCTGCCTACCCGGACGCGCGGACGCCGGCCGAGGGGACGTGGGCTCCGATGAGTCGTGGCGCAGATGAGCGATGCCGAGAACCGTCGTTGACCCCAACGTCCGATGGGACCCGCGTCTCGGCGCCCACGAGCAGCGAGCGGTCGCTCCTCGTCGATCGGGCCCGGCTGGGGCTTGGCGTGGTGGACAAGCACACAAATTTGCTGTCGTGTCACACCGCCAATTCTTGCAGGTTCGCGGCCCCCGCGAAGCGCTTACATCGTTCTGGCTGTCGCCGGTGTCAGGCGTCATTGAATGCGTCGGCTCGCAACCCCACGCCAACCACCCCGACACCGGCCTACCGTGTTATGGCCGCGCTGGCCACGGCCGCCGGCTAAGCCGCCGGTACTCAGCCTCGAACCTGCGGTCCGACCTTCTCACCGAGGACGTGGTGAACAGCCTCAGCGGCATCTTGCCCGCGGCCGGAGACCGGCCAATCGTCAGCAGGACCGGTCGCCTGCTGGACCTGCTGATGGACGGCCTGCACGCCCAAGGTTTCGCGCTGCCCTCGCGTGTTTGTTCAGCTCGTTTCTACGAGCCCATGTCCTGATGAAGCCATCATCGAGCGGGCTTTGATGTGGTCGGCGAGTTGGGGGTCAGCGCCCGGCGGCGATCATCGATGGACCCATCCCGGTGCGCATGATCGGGCCATGACCCGAGCATTCCGGGCCGTGGCCGCGAGCTCTGTCGAAGTCGCAGCGCCACGTCCCGGGAACAGCATCATTGCCGAGCCGGATGTCGTCATGGACCGTGCGTTTACCGTGTACTGGCGGGCGCGGCGTCCAGGTGTTCGAACAGGCGTAGGGCAGGCCGGCATCGACGGAGTAGTGACTTGCCGCATCGCAGGGGATCCCGGGCGCCGCGCCGCACCCTGCCCCGCTCGGTCGGGCGGCTCGTCCGACGCGGCGACCTGCTGCGGCAGGCCGGTGTGGACGGAGTCGGCTCGTGTTCGCGAAACGGCTTGCCGTCTGGGCTTCCCCAGCGCGGCATCTGTACCCGCTCCAATGCGCCGGACAATCCACCGTGAGGCCTTGCGGTAAGTAGTGGCGTTGGCGAGCGGAGGTGTCGCCGGGCAGACGGCGAGCGAGCTGCTGCCACAGGTTGTCCTCGCGCGTGCCATCGCGAAGATCTCTCTCGAGAACGGCGGTCGAGGGCTTCATGGCCATCGAGCACCCGGGTGCGCGAGACAGTGCTTCGCAGGACGACGTGTTCGCCACGATCGGTCAGTTCTATCGCGCAATCGACGAGGCGCTGATCCGCCTGTGCGCGGAACTCGGCGACAGCGCACTGTTCTGCGGCGACCCGGCTCGGCAGGTCACCGACGCGGTGTAACTACGCGGGGCGGGGCGGACCATCGCGGTTACCGGGTCACGGTCTTCGACGATCGCACCCGGTGCGCCCACTTCGGTCAGTGCACCGACCGGCTGTCGTCGGTGTTCGGGCTGAGCGAGGTCGCGTTCGTCGACCCGCGTGGCGCCTCATCATCACAGATCACCGAGGAGGTCTCCGGATGCCCGTCCGGGGCGTTGACCTACGCCACCACTGCCGACGCGATCACGGTCGAGGCACACGAGCACGCGTCGATCCATCCGATCCTCGACGGGCCCTACCGGGTGCGCGGCGGCGTGGAGGTCCTCGGCGTCGACAAGGTGGCCTACGAGAGCAGGGAACGTCAGGCGCTGTGCCTGTGCGGGCAGTCCCGGAACACGCCCTTCTGCGACGGGTCGCACTGGTACGCCGGTCTTCCCGTAGACCGACCCCCTGGCCGCGAACGCGGCCGTAAGCGATACGCCCGTGAGCACGGCACGCCTGCGGCACCTGCGCCTGGTTAGGGGATGTCGTGGAGAAAGGGCGCCTCGAGACGTTCTCCGACGGCGTGATCGCGATCACGCTCCTTGTACTCGATATCCGGGTTCCCGACCGAGAAGGGCGGCCGCTACCTCGGTCACTACCTCGCGGGCAATGCCCAGCCACGCCGCCCACGTGGTGTCCCTCCTGACCATCGGCGTCATCTGGATCAACCGCCACGCAACCCTCCGCTGCTGGCGGTCACCGCAACGACCTCACTGATGACCTGGGTCGTCATGCCAACCATCAACACCGGCCTCGGCCGGCGGCTGCGGCGCTGACGCCGATCCCTCGGGACCGGCCGCGATCAGCGCCGGGGCGGCCACGTCGTCGAGTTCGTGGGTGAACCACACGTAGGCGCCGTAGGTCATCGGCACGG
>JBDUCV010000009.1:0-46389 GCA_040003255.1 Actinomycetota bacterium | reverse complement strand
GGCGATCGCCCTGGGCGTGCTCGCGATGGCGCGTGACATTCCATCGATCACGGCCGCCGCGCTGCTCGTTGGGCTGGTAGGCGACATCTACCGCCCGGCGGCCACGGCGACCGTCGCCGACCTGCTGGACGGCCGGCAGCGCATCCGGGCTTACGCCTTGCAATTCTGGGCGGTGAACCTTGGCTTCTCGGTGGCGACCGTGTCAGCCGGTTTCCTGGCCCGGCTGGGATTCACTCCGTTGTTCCTCATCGACGCCGCGACGAGCATGGTGTTCGGGTTGGTCGTCCTCGCCAAGATCCCCGAGACCAGGCCCCGAGAGCGCGCGGCCCCGATCGGCTGGCGATCCGGCGTGGCGGCTCATGATGCGCGACCGTCTGCTGCTCGCCGCGGTGCTCTTGGTGCTCGTCTACGCGACCCTTTACACGCAGGTCTATGTCGCTCTGCCACTGGCAATCCGCGATGCCGGGCTCGGCACTGGCGTCTACGGCCTGGTAATGGCGGTGAACGGCGTGGTGATCGTGCTGGTGCAGCCGCTGGCGCTGCCGCTGCTGGCCCGCTTTGCATCCGGGCTGCTGCTTCCGGTGTCGATGCTGTTCCTCGGCGGCGGCATCGCATTGACCGGGCTGTGCCACAGTTCATGGACGTTCGGCCTCTCCGTCGTGGTGCGGACGATCGGCGAGATCGGGCAGAGCGGTGCGTTCCAAGCGCTCATCGCGGCGCTAGCGCCCGAGGCGCTGCGCGGCCGCTACGTCGGCGCGGTCGGGTTGGCGTGGGGCGGCTCGGCCGTGTTGGGCCCGTTCGCCGGTACCCGCATTTACGCGGCCAGCCCCGGAGCATTGTGGCTATCCGCGCTGGCCCTCGGGGTGATCGCCGCCGTCGGGCAGTTCGCCCTCACCCGGCGACTGGCCATCGAGGGATAATTGCAGCGCAGGCACTATCTTCTGCTCATGCAATACGACGACGACTCCCAGCTCGACACGTCCCAGGTGCAAGACACCCGTCGCGGTGGCGGCATGTTGCCGAGCGGGCGTGGTGGTCAGCTGGCTGCTGGTGGCGGCGGGCTCGGCATCCTCGGCGTGATCATCGCCCTCGTCGTCAACTTCACCGGTGGTGGCGGATCGAGCAGCGCGCTGTCCGATGTCCTCGGCCAGCTCGGCCAGGGTGGCCAACCGGCCACCGCCGATAACAGCCAGATCACGCAGGAGTGCAAGACCGGCTCGGACGCGAACAAGAAGCTGGACTGCGCGGTGGTTGCCGACATCGATTCGATCCAGGCGTACTGGGCCCAGGCGTTGCCCGCACTCGGCAAGAAGTACATCCCGGTGCCTACGGTCTGGTTCACCGGTCAGGTGCGCACCGCGTGCGGGGCAGCGACCAGCGGGTCGGGACCGTTCTACTGCCCCGGCGATGAGCGCGTCTACATCGACTTGAGCTTCTACAAGGACCTGGAGCAGCAGTTCGGCGCAAAAGGCGGCCTCTTCGTCGACGCTTATGTGCTCGCCCACGAATACGGCCACCATGTGCAGAACCTGCTCGGCACCAACAAACAGGTGCGGCAGGGCGATACCGGTCCCACCTCCGGATCGGTGCGGCTGGAGCTGCAGGCTGATTGTTATGCCGGGGTATGGGCGCGCCATGCGACGACGGTTCCCGGCCCCAGCGGGCGCCCACTCATCACCAACATCACCGAGGACGACATCAATCGCGCCCTCGACGCCGCAGCTCGGATTGGTGACGACTTCATCCAGAAGAACTTGGGCAACGGCACCGTGCGCCAGGACGCGTTCACGCACGGCAGTTCGCAGCAGCGGCAGAAGTGGTTCACCTCCGGCTACCGCGTCGGCGACCCCCGCTCGTGCGACACGTTCAATACGAACAACCTGGGTTAGCGGCCGTCAGACGTTGAACCCGAGCGCGCGCAACTGCTCCCGGCCCTCGTCGGTGATTTTGTCCGGCCCCCATGGCGGTAGCCATACCCAGTTGATCTTCAGCTCGGCCGCCAGCGGACGGGGGCCGCCGGTCAGGGCCGCCTGTGCCTGGTCCTCAATGACGTCGGTCAGCGGGCAGGCGGCCGAGGTCAGTGTCATGTCCAACGTCACGACGGTGTTCTCGCCGGTATCGACACGAACGTCGTACACGAGTCCCAAGTCCACGACGTTGATCCCCAGCTCGGGATCGACCACGTCACGCATGGCCTCCTCGACCTCGTCGCGTGAAGGAACGATTGCGGTGGTCATCTACTTCTCCCCAATCCGTGCTGCCGCGCTCGTCGCTTCAGCGACGGCACTTTTCATGGCCATCCAGCCCAGCAGCGCGCATTTCACGCGGGCCGGGTATTTCGACACACCTTCGAAGGCGACGGCGTCATCGAGCCTCTCCTCGTCCTGCTCGGACAGCTGCGCGCGTCCGTGCGACTGCATGAGCGCCAAGAATCGCTCCTGCAGCTCCAGCGCCCCGGCCACGTCGTTACCTGTGACGAGATCACTCATCACCGACGTCGACGCCTGACTGATCGAGCAGCCCTCGCCCTCCCAGCCGAGGGCAGTGATAGCGCCGTCGCGAACGGACAGTCGCAATGTCACCTCGTCGCCGCACGTCGGGTTGACGTGGTGCACCTCGGCATCGAAATCCTCGGGCAGGCCCCGGTGGTGCGGGTGCTTGTAGTGATCGAGGATGATCTGCTGGTACATCGAATCCACCGACGCCGTCATGGCCGGAACATCTCCCTCACCCGCTCGATCCCCTGGACCAGGGCATCGATCTCGTCGGTGGTGGTGTATACGCCGAAGGACGCGCGGGTGGTTGCGGGTACTCCGTACCGAACACAGACCGGCCGGGCGCAGTGGTGGCCAGCCCGCACGGCGATGCCGTCCTCGTCCAGCAGCTGGGCGATGTCGTGGGGGTGCACGCCGGGCAGGGTGAATGCGATCGTCGCGCCGCGGTCGGCGGGTGTGGCCGGCCCGATGATGCGCAGTCCTTCGATCTGGGTCAGCCGCTCGAGTGCGTAACCGGTCAGCTCGTGCTCATGGGCGCGGATGTTCTCTATACCCAGCGCCGTGACGTAGTCGATCGCCGCGTCGAGTCCGACAGCCTGCGCGATCATCGGCGTCCCGGCCTCGAACCGGTGCGGCGGTGCCGCATAGGTGGAGCCAGCCATGTCCACGGTTTCGATCATCTCGCCGCCACCGAGGAAAGGCGGTAGTTCGGCGAGCAGGTCGTAGCGGCCCCAGAGAACGCCAACCCCAGTCGGCCCATACAGCTTGTGTCCGGTGAACCCGACGAAGTCGGCACCGAGTGCCTGTACGTCGAGTGGCAGGTGCGGCGCGGCCTGCGCAGCGTCGACGATGGCCAGGGCGCCCACCGCATGGGCCCGATCGACGATGCGCCGCACCGGGTTGATCGTGCCCAGCGCGTTGGATTGGTAGACGAACGACACGACCTTCGACCGCTCGGTGATTACCTCGTCGATGGCGGACTCGACCAGCCGGCCGTCGTCGTCGAGCGGTATCCATCGCAACGTCGCTCCGGTGCGCTGCGCGAGCAGTTGCCACGGGACGAGATTGCTGTGGTGCTCCATTTCGGTAACCACGATCTCGTCGCCCGGGCCGAGCCGGAACCGCTCGGCCCCCGGGAACGTGCTTGCGTTGGAGAAGGCGTAGGCCAAGGTGTTGAGCGCCTCGGTGATGTTCTTGGTGAAGATCACCTCGTCACGGCTGGGCGCGTTGATGAACGCCGCGACGGTGTCGCGCGCGTTCTCGAAGGCCATCGTGGCCTCGGACCCCAGGGTGTGTACCGCGCGCGCCACGTTGGCGTTGTGCCGGCCGTAGAACTCGGTCAAGGTGTCGAGGACGACCTGCGGCTTCTGGGAGGTGTTCGCGCTGTCGAGGTAGACCAAGGCCTTGCCGTGCACCTCGCGGGCAAGAATCGGAAAGTCCTTGCGGACGGTCTCGACGTCGATGCTCATCGCGTTCCTTCGACTCGGTCAGGCAACCGCGGTCTCGTTGACGCCGAACCGCGCGTAGCCCTCGTTCTCGAGCCGGTCGGCGAGGTCCTTGCCACCGGATTCGACGATCCGCCCGTCGAAGAACACATGGACGAAGTCGGGCTCGATGTAGCGCAGGATGCGGGTGTAGTGGGTGATGAGCAGGGTGCCGATGCCCGTGGCTCGCACCGCGTTGACGCCCTCGCTGACCACCCGCAGTGCATCCACATCCAGCCCGGAATCGGTCTCGTCCAGGATCGCGATCTTCGGCTTGAGCAGGGTCAGCTGCAAGATCTCGTGGCGCTTCTTCTCCCCGCCGGAAAAACCTTCATTCACGTTGCGCTCAGCGAACGCCTTGTCGATGTCTAGGGCGCCCATCGCGTCGTTGACCTCGCGAACCCAGGTGCGCAGCTTGGGCGCCTCGCCGCGGATCGCCGTAGCCGCGGTGCGCAGGAAGTTCGATACCGATACCCCGGGCACCTCGACCGGGTACTGCATGGCGAGGAACAGGCCGGCCCGGGCTCGCTGATCGACCGTCATCGTCAGTACGTCGGCGCCGTCGAGCAGCACTTTTCCCTGTGTCACGGCATATTTCGGGTGACCGGCGATTGAGTAGGCCAGTGTCGATTTGCCGGAACCGTTCGGCCCCATGATCGCGTGTGTCTGCCCCGAACGCACCGTGAGGTCGACGCCCTTGAGAATCTCGGTGCCGTCGACCGACACGTGCAGGTCGTGGATCTCCAACGTGCTCATTCGCTCAGTTCTCCAACTCGATGTACACGTCACCGTCGAGGACGCTGACCGGAAAGACATTGATGGGTGCGGTGGCCGGTGGGCCGGAAGATTTGCCCGTACGCAGGTCGAACCGCGAACCATGCAGAGCGCATTCGATTGTGCAGCCGTCGACGTCCCCCTCGGACAGCGGGAACTCCGCGTGCGAGCAGACGTCCTCCATGGCAAAGATCTCGTCGGCGACCCGGACGACCGCCACGTCGATCTCGGCGAGTTCTACCCGCATGGCCTGGCCCGTGGGAACGTCGTCCACCGTGCAGAGCAAGGTCAGAGTCATGCGGCGTCACCGCCGGCACGCGTGTCGCCGTCGAGCGCGCCCAGTCGTGCCTCGATCGAGGTCATCAACCGGTCCTGTAGAGCCGGTACGTTGATTCGCTGGACGACCTCGGCAAAGAAGCCGCGGACGACGAGGCGCCGGGCGACGTCCTCGGGAATGCCGCGTGATTCCAGGTAGAACAGCTGCAGGTCGTCGAAGCGGCCGGTGGCGCTCGCATGGCCGGCGCCTGCGATCTCGCCGGTTTCGATTTCGAGATTGGGTACCGAGTCGGCGCGGGCGCCATCGGTGAGCACCAGGTTGCGGTTCATCTCGAACGTCTTCGTGCCCGTGGCGCCAGGACGAATCCGCACGTCACCGATCCAGACCGTGCGCGCGCCTTCGCCCTGCAGTGCGTTCTTGTAGAGCACGTCGGATGTGCAGTCCGGCTGGTTGTGATCGACGTAGAGCCTCGATTCCTGGTGCTGACCCGCGCCGGCGAAGGACAGGCCGAGCAGTTCGGCGTGGCCACCGGATCCGCCGAAGCGCACGGTCGGCGCGATACGAACCACCCGACCCCCGAGCGTCACCGAGGCATGCCGCAACGTGGCATCGGTACCGACGAGCGCGGTATGCGTCGCGACCTGCACGGCGTCCTGCGCCCAGTCGTGCACCGAGATAACGTCGAGCACGGCGCCGGCGCCCACGATGATCTCAACGTTCTCAGCGAGGGTCACCGAGCCGGTGTAGTCGACGACGATTGTGGCCCGCGCGTTGGCGCCTGCATCGACCACCAGATGGCTATATGAGGTGCCCACCTCGCCCACGAGGCGCATGACGATCGGTTCGTCCAGGGTCGCCCCGGCAGCTACCCGGACGGTCAACGCGTGATCGCTACCCCGCAGCGCTAGGGCGCTCACCCGGTCTGCCGGGGAGAGGACCCGGCCCACCAGCGCGTCCCGCATGCTGAGCGGGCCGTGCTCGACGCCGTCCGGAGCGACCACCTCGCCGGATAGCGCACCGGTGGCCGTGAAGGGTTGAAACAGCGGCCGGAGCGGACGCAGCGGAGTGAACCGCCACTCCTCTTCACGCCCGGTCGGTACTGGGAACGCATCGGGATCTGTGGAAGTGAACCGCTCCGGCGGGGCGCCGGTGCGTGCGCCGTCCGGGCCATGCGCGTGAGCACCGACAAGCATCGGTCCGCCCGCGGTGGCGGTGGGTTGGGTCAGTGCGGTGTCGGTCGCCGTCATGCTCAACCGACAGCCCCTTCCATCTGCAGTTCGATCAAGCGGTTCAGTTCGAGCGCGTACTCCATCGGCAGCTCGCGGGCGATCGGCTCGACGAACCCGCGCACGACCATGGCCATCGCTTCGTCCTCGGTCATGCCCCGGCTCATCAGGTAGAACAGCTGGGTCTCGCTGACCTTCGACACGGTGGCCTCGTGGCCCATCGACACGTCGTCCTCGCGGACGTCGACATACGGATAGGTGTCCGAGCGACTGATCGTGTCGACCAGCAGGGCGTCGCACTTGACCGTCGACGCGCTGTGGTGGGCCCCGGGCTCAACCTGCACGAGGCCGCGGTAGGACGTCCGACCACCGCCGCGAGCGACCGACTTCGACACGATCGTCGAGGACGTGTACGGCGCTGCGTGCACCATCTTGGCGCCGGCATCCTGGTGCTGGCCCTCGCCGGCGAACGCGATGGAGAGCACCTCACCCTTGGCGTGCTCACCGACCAGCCACACCGACGGGTACTTCATCGTCACCTTGGAGCCGATGTTGCCGTCGATCCACTCCATGGTCGCGCCTTCGTGAGCCACGGCGCGCTTGGTGACCAGGTTGTAGACGTTGTTCGACCAGTTCTGGATGGTGGTGTACCGGCAGCGGGCGCCCTTCTTCACGATGATCTCGACGACCGCCGAGTGCAGCGAATCGGACTTGTAGATCGGCGCGGTACAGCCTTCGACGTAGTGCACGTAAGCGCCTTCGTCGACGATGATCAACGTCCGCTCGAACTGACCCATGTTCTCGGTGTTGATGCGGAAGTAGGCCTGCAGCGGGATATCGACGTGCACGCCCTTCGGGACGTAAATGAACGAGCCGCCTGACCAGACCGCCGTGTTGAGCGCGGCGAACTTGTTGTCGCCTGACGGGATCACCGAGCCGAAGTACTCACCGAACAGCTCCGGCTGCTCACGCAGCCCGGTGTCGGTGTCGAGGAAGATGACTCCCTGCTCCTCGAGGTCTTCGCGGATCTTGTGGTAGACGACCTCGGATTCGTACTGCGCCGCGACGCCGGAGACGAGCCGCTGCTTTTCAGCCTCAGGGATGCCGAGCCTGTCGTAGGTGTTCTTGATGTCGGCCGGCAGGTCGTCCCAGGTCGCTGCCTGCTTCTCCGTCGAGCGCACGAAGTACTTGATGTTGTCGAAATCGATACCCGATAGGTCCGCGCCCCAGTTGGGCATCGGCTTCTTCCCGAAAAGTTCCAGCGCACGCAGCCGCCGTTCGAGCATCCAGGCGGGCTCGTTCTTCTTGGTCGAGATGTCGCGGACGACATCCTCGGACAGGCCGCGGCGCGCCCCGGTACCCGCGACGTCGGCATCGGCCCAGCCGTAGCCGTAGCGCGACAGGGCGTCGATCTGCTCCTCCTGGATGAGCAGGCGTTCGGGGGCAGTGGTCATGTGGTCCTCCCGGATCGGGACGTGATGGTGACGCGAGGTGGTTCGGGTATGTGCGTCGTACAGACCCCGTCGCCGTGCGCGATGGTGGCCAGTCTCTGGACATATGTACCGAGGACGCGCTCGAACGCGCGGGTCTCGGCCTCGCACAACTGCGGGAACTCGGCGGCGACGTGCGCGACCGGGCAGTGGTGTTGACACACCTGCACCCCGGCGCCCGCCGCTTCGGTGGTGGCAGCGTACCCGTGGGCGGTGAGCGCCCCGGCAAGAGCATCGGCCTTTGCGGTGATGCCGCGGGCCGAACCGATGGAAGGTGCGAGGGCTTGTTCGAGAGTGCGCGCCCGATGCTCGGCGAAAGACTCGACGGCTGGTTCGCCGCCGGCATGGCGCAGGTAGCGCAGCGCGGTGGTGGCGAGGTCGTCATAGCCGTGCGGGAAGCTGCTACGGCCCAGATCGGTCAGGGCGTAGGTCCGCGCCGGCCGGCCACGTCCGCGCGGGACCGATCGCCGCGGCCGGGACTGGACCAGCAGTCCGGCTGCCACGAGCGCATCGAGATGACGGCGGATGGCGGCGGCGGACAGGCCGAGCTGGTCGGCGAGTTCTGCCGCGCTCTGCGGGCCGCGTTCGAGCACGAGGCGAGCGACGGCGTCGCGCGTGCGGCCGTCGTGTCCGTCCGTGCCGATTTTCACCACATCAGTATGACGTATTTCGCGAAGGAGTACAGGCCGCCCCGTCTGCCAACTCGCCGGTATCGTCCGTCCGTGCTGTACCGGGCGCTCGAGTTGACTGTCGCACCGGCGCTACGTGCCATCTACCGGCCTGCGGTGACCGGGTTTGACCAGGTCCCCCGGTCTGGGCCGGTGATCATCGCCGGTAACCACATTTCTTTCGCCGACGAGGTTTTCACGCCGCTTTCGGCGCGCCGCCAGGTCTTCTATTTCGCCAAAGCTGAGTACTTCACCTCACCCGGCTGGCGCGGTCGGTTGATGGCCGCCGTGTTCCGCGAGATGGGTCAGGTGTCCGTCGAGCGGGCGGACACCCGGTCAGCCGCGGCCTCCATCCAAACCGGCGTTGAATTATTGGCACAGGGGCGCGCGCTCGGCATCTACCCAGAGGGCACCCGGTCCCCCGACGGGCGGCTCTATCGGTTCCGCACCGGGGTGGCCCGGTTGGCGCTGCGGTCGGGTGCGCCGGTCGTCCCGGTCGGCCTGGTCGGCACCCGGCAGGTGCAACCGCCGGGCAGCAAGCGGTGGCACCTGGCCCCAGTGGCGGTGCGGTTCGGCGCGGCGATGGACTTCTCCGGGCGCACCGAGGATGAGCGCAGCGCGCGGCAGTTGCGGGCGATTACCGAGCTGATCCGCGCGTCGGTGCAAGCTCTGTCCGGGCAGGAATACTCCGACGTCTACGCGAGCAGCGTGAAGACGCGCTGATCGCCATCGAGGCTGTCTCGCACACCTTCCTAGACTCGACCCGTGATCGAGCCCGCCGTCCAGGTTCAAGACCTGGTCAAGTGCTACGGCGCACACCGCGCGGTCGACCGGCTTTCACTGACCGTGGCGCGCGGCGAGGTCTTCGCTCTGCTCGGTCCGAACGGGGCAGGCAAGACGTCCACGATCGAGATCTGCGAAGGATTCCGGCGGGCCGACCAGGGCACGGTCCGGGTGCTCGGACTCGATCCGGTAGCCGACGCATCCCGGTTGAAGCCTCGCGTCGGCGTCATGCTGCAGGACGGAGTGGGCGCCTACCCAGCTGCACGAGCTGTCGAGCTGGTGCAGCTGTTCGCGGCATACGCCCGGCACCCGCAGCACCCGGACCAATTGCTCGACCGGGTCGGGCTGGGCGAGGCCGCGCGCACCCCGGTGAAGCTGCTCTCGGGCGGTCAGCGCCAACGCCTCTCGCTCGCCCTGGCCCTGGTTGGCCGGGCCGAGCTGGTATTCCTCGACGAGCCCACCGCGGGCATGGACCCGCAGGCGAGGCGCGGAACCTGGGAGCTGATTGAGCAGCTGCGCGGTGATGGGGTCAGCGTGGTGTTGACGACCCATTTCCTCGACGAGGCCGAGCGGCTCGCCGACACGGTCGCGGTGATCGATTCGGGGCGGTTGGTCGCGCTCGGCTCTCCCGCCGAGTTGACCCGCGCGGGCGTTGAGGGGCAGATCCGTTTCCGGGCGCAGTCCGGGCTGCGACTGACGTCGCTGCTCGATGCCCTACCGATCGGCACCAAGGCGAGCGAGGAGAGGCCCGGGCGATACCTGATCACGGGAGACGTCAACCCGCAGCTGCTGGCCACGCTCACCGCCTGGTGTGCGGGGCAAGACGTCATGGCCCATGACCTCGCCGTCGAACGGCGCAGCCTGGAGGACGTGTTCCTGGAACTGACCGGACGCGAGTTGCGAGCGTGATCACAGCACTGCGGTATACACCGGCGCCGGGGCCTGCGCCGGCCGCCCGGATGCTGGCGGCGCAGACTCGGATGGAGCTGCGGCTGCTGTTGCGCAATGGCGAGCAGGTCGGGCTCACGTTGGTCATCCCGCTGCTGCTAGAGGTCTTCTTCAACCTGCCGTTGCTGTACTCCATCGACGGGCGGCGCATCGACTTCGTCGTGCCGAGCGTCCTCGCGCTCGCGGTGATGAGTGCCGCATTCACCGGCTTGGCCATCGGCACCGGGTTCGAACGCAAGTACGGGGTGCTCAAGCGGCTGGGCGCGACGGCGTTGCCCCGGTGGGTCTTGCTAGCCGGAAAGACTTCGGCGGTGCTCCTGCTCGAGGTGTTGCAGGTGGCGCTGATCTGCACTCTCGGCTTCGCCCTCGGCTGGCAACCGCACGGCAATCCGGCGTGGGCTGCGCTGCTGCTCGTGATCGGCACTGTCGCTTTCGGCGGCCTCGGCCTGCTCGTTGCCGGGACGATGCGCGCAGAGGTGACGCTTGCCGCGGCCAACCTGATCTGGCTGGTCCTGCTGTTCGCGGGCGGTATCGCGATCCCGCTCTCGAAGTACCCTCGCGCCGCCGAGGACGTGTTGCAGTATCTGCCCTCGGCGGCGTTGTCGGACGGGCTGCACCGGGTGCTGCAGGACGGCGCCGGGATACCGGTACGGCAGCTGCTGACCCTGCTCGTGTGGGCTGTTCTTGCCCTGCCCGCCGCGGCCCGGTGGTTCCGGTGGGAATGAGCCGGCTGCGTATCTGGCTCGGGTCGCCCCGCGTGCTGGTCAAGCTGGCCCTCGCGTCCGTCGTCGCCAACGTGGTCATCGTCGTCACCGGCGGCGCGGTGCGGCTGACGAAATCGGGTCTCGGCTGTCCTACCTGGCCGTCCTGCGCGGATGGCTCGTTGGTGCCCAGGAGGGAGGCGTCCTACCACGGGATCATCGAGAACACGAACCGCCAGCTGACGTTCGTCCTGGCTCTGATCGCGCTCGCGACGCTGGTCGCGGCGCTGGTCCAGCGCCGGGAACGACGGCTCGCCGGGCTGGCGCTCGGCATCATCCCCGCCCAGGCGGTGATCGGCGGCCTGAGCGTGCTCACCGACTTGAATCCCTGGGTGGTCGCCCTGCATTTCCTCGTCTCGATGGGCGCCATAGGGGTGACGATGCTGCTCTGGTGGCGGGTGCGCGAGGGTCCGCCGGTGATGGTCCCGTCGGGCGCCGTCGCGCTTTGCCGGCTGCTCGTCGTGGTCGTCGCTGCCGTGCTCGTCCTCGGCACCGTGGTCACCGGCAGCGGCCCACACGCGGGCGACAGGAACGACTCCGGACGGGTGCACCGCACCGGGCTGGACGTGGGCTCGATGAGTCAGTTGCACGCCGACGCAGTCATGGTCTTGATCGGGTTGACGATCGGCCTCGTCGCCCTGCTGGCCGCGCTGCACGCTCCCGCTCGGGCCCGGGTGGCCAGCTGGTGGCTGCTCGGCGCAGAGGCCGCGCAGGGCGTAATCGGCTTTACCCAGTACTTCACGCAGGTACCGGCCGTCCTGGTCGGCATCCACATGCTCGGCGCCTGCCTGGTGTGGATCGCGGCGCTGCGGATGCTGCTGATCCTCGACCCGGTTGTTGGCCGGCTGCCACCCGCGTCCGATCAGCTACCTGCCGCCGCATCCGCCGCGGGATCGCTGCCACCCGCCAAGACGCCGGCAGTCGGCAGGAACCATCGGCCGGTGACTCGGTGAGCGCCGCGACCGCCGTTCTGCCGGCGGCCGACATCGTGCGCCCGCTCGCCGATGGCGCCGAAGCCCTACTGCGGCACCGCATGGGTGACCTCAACCTCGGTTAGCCGGACGGGTAGCAGGTTCACCCGGGGGACGGTTCGTGCTGGCACCGACTGCTCACAGCACGATGCTCGCCGCGTGGATCAACACTCCGACCAGCGCCCCGACGACGGTGCCGTTAACCCGGATGAACTGCAGATCTCGTCCCACCTGGATCTCCACCCGCCGGCTGGTCTCAGCGGCGTCCCACCGGGCGACGGTGCCGGAGATGAGCTCGGCGATGTCGTCTGCGTAATGCGCCAGCACATGGGTGATCGCACGCTGCAGCCAGATGTCGACCTTGCCCCGCAGGCTCGCGTCATCGCGCAGCGCGGTGCCGATCTGCATGGTCGCCGAGGCGATCCCTCGGCGCAGGTCCGAGCCGGGGTCGGCTGCGCCGGCAAGCAGTGCGGACTTGAGGTGCCCCCACAGGTTCGACAGCCACCCGAGCACGTCGGGGTGGTCGAGCAGCTGCAACTTCGCGGCCTGCACGGCCGCCGCCTTGCGTGGGTCGGTGCGCAGCGCGTGGGCATACTCGCGCAGGTAGCGGTCGAACTGGCGCCGCAGCTCGTGGTCGTCGTTGCCCGCCACGTCGGCGAGGAATGACTGCACCCCAGCGAACAGCCGGGTGAATACCCGCTCGTCGAGCCAGTTCGGCACCCATTCGGGGGACTCCTCGCCCAGCCGTTGCCGAAACACCGTGCGGTTGTCGTCGAGGAAAAGCATCAGTCCGCGCAGGCCGGCGGACAACGCGACCTGATGCTGACCGGAATCGCACACCGCGTCCAGTACCCGGGCCAGGGGCGCGCTGACGTCGACCTCGCGCAGCCGCTTGTCGACGTAACCCGCGAGCAAGGAGCGCAGTTCCTCGTCACGCAGCATCGAGGCCACGCCCTGAATCGCCGCGCCGAACTCGTCGGCCACCCGCGTCGCGTGCGCGGGTTCGGCCAGCCACTCGCCCACCCGCCTGGGCACCTCCGCGGCGGCGAGCCGATCGCCGACGACCGATGAGGTCAGAAAGTTCTGCTGGACGAAGGATCCAAGCGCCTCACCGATCTGGTCTTTCTTGCGCGGAATGATCGCCGTGTGCGGGATCGGCACGCCTAGTGGGTGGCGAAACAATGCGGTGACCGCGAACCAGTCGGCCAAGCCGCCGACCATCGACGCCTCGGCCGCGGCCTGTAGATAGCCCCATGCCCCGTGCCCGTCGCCGACCGTCACGCAAACCACGAACACCGCGGCGGCCACGACGAGCAGCCCGGTGGCCGCTACCTTCATCCGACGCAGTTCGCGCACCCGCAGCTCGGCGGGCACCGGCAGCGTCATCAGCGGCCGGTCAATTCGGTGGCGGCGTCGATTATGGCGGCGGCGAAGCGCTCGGCGGACTGTTCCCCATGGCTCAAGAACAGCGAAGGCTCGATCAATTCCAGCTCGATGAGCACCGGCCCATCGGGCGTCGGCAGCAGGTCGACACGGGCATAGAGCAGGTCGTGGCTGACCATTGCGCGAACGGTTCGCAACACCTGATCGCCGAGATCAAGTTCGGCCGCCGACGCGAGGCGAACCGTGATGTGTTCCTCGAGGAAGAGCGAGGCGGAGAAGCCGGGATCAAGCTCGTTGGCCAGGTTCGCCGCGAGCATCGCCGACTTGCCAATCGCATGACTGAACCTTCCGGCCAGATAAATCAGCGCCGTCTCGCCGGCCTCGTCCACGTCGGCCAGATACGGCTGAACCATGACCGTCCGGCCGGCGTCGTGCAGAGCGGCCGCGTGGGCGCGGGCGGTGTCGGAGACGCCCGGACGGGTTGGATCGAACCGGCCCGCGCCCTTCGAGCCGGCACCGACCGATGGCTTGAGCACGAACGGCCCATCGGGCAACGCCAGCTCCGCGCCGGGCGTCGACCAGGTTGTTGGAACTATCGGTACGCCAGCTGCTGCCAGCTCGCCCAGGTAGCGCTTGTCCGAGTTCCAGGCCAGGACGTCAGGCGGGTTGGCAAGTCGCGGTACGCGATGTGTCCACGAGAGGAACTCCGCACGCCGCGCCGTGTAGTCCCAGGGTGTTCGGACCACGACCAGCTCGTAAGACCGCCAGTCGACGTCGGCGTCGGTCCAAACTCGCCAGCTGGCGAGCGCACCTTGACCGGCGAGTGCCTCGACGAGCAGGGCGGCATCCTCGTCGCCTTCGGGCATCTCCAGGCAGGTGGCGAGGGCAATACGCGGCTGCCGCGTGGTCTCGGCGATCACCCGGCGATCCTACGGACGGCGCAGTAGCGTGCCGACGTGGACCGAGCAGCAGCTTCACCGAAGTCGACCGATCTGGGAGGCAACCCGTGACGACGCCTGGTTGGTACCCCGATCCGTTCGACGCGGCGGCCCTGCAGTACTACGACGGCCAGCAGTGGACCGGACAACGCAGGCCGTCTCCTCGCGCCGACCAACCGCAGGGCTACACCCTCGTTGCCCGGTGCTATCCGCCAGCCGCTCAGCCGTGGGCCGCGACGCCAGCCGAGTACGGCCTGGCCGGATTCCCGGTGCAGGACGACGAGCAGCCGACGGGTTGGTTGCCTGTCGTTCCACGGCGCCACCGTGGCCGCACGCCCCTGATCATCGGTTTGGTCGTCGTGCTCGTCGCGGCCCTGCTAGGCGCCGGGTGGTTCTTCCTTCCGCGAAAGGACGCGCCGCCGTTCACATTTGGCGGCAAGGAGATCGCCAAGCCCGAGCAGGTGCTCACCCAGGCCGAGTCAGCGGTCATGGCGGTCGTCGCCAGTCGACACGGCGCCAAGAACGCCGACACGCGCTGCTACTTCGCTCAGCCAGCCGAGCCGCCGAAGGGCACCAAGAAGAGCGACATCGATGGGGCGCTGCGGTGCGGACCGGTGCTGTTCGTCGATGGCGACACCGCCAAGCCCTATCTCAGCATTCCGGTCAGCAGTGCCGGCGCGAAGGACGGCAAGGTGACTCTGACGGTCGCGGGCACCCCATCGCCGAAGGACCCGGACACGCTGCCGTCGACCATCTCACTGCGCCGCCCCGACTCGCGCACACCTCCTTCGGCAGCTGGCGGGCTCAGCGCTCCCGAGCCCCAGGCTGCCGGTCACGATCTGCTGATCGCCGCCGACTTGGGCAAGACGGTCCTCGGCGATGCCCCGCCGAACGCGGTCATTGCGAGTCGGATCCGTGGCGTCAAGCTCACCAAGCTCGGCAAGATCGATCGCTACGGAACCGGCGATGACGCCCGCAGCGCGCCGAAGGGTCAGCAGCTGATCGCATTCCAGACCGGCGACGCCCCCGGACAGGCCGGCAGTGGTGTCTCCCCCGGCAATTTGTCCGTCTCGGTCGACAAAGCCCCCGGAAGGCCGCTGCCAGATCCAGACGCGGGCCAGAGCGTAGTCGTCGCGGTACCAACCTCGGCGACGTCCGTCGAGCTCGTGCTGCTCGACGAGGGACTTGACCAGCGGCTGTCGCTGCTCGACGGCAAGCCGCTCGCCACGAACGTTGCGGTGCTGACCCGCAAGCACCTCACTGGGTCGCTATCCGTGAATCTCAAGGTGCGGCTTGACCTGACCAACGGCAATGCGTCGGCAACCGCGACCGAGACGATCACCGCCAGCCGGGCGAGGCTCGAATGGTGGAGCGGCACAACCCACGCGTCGAGTGGGGCTAAGGCCTTTCTCGTGGTCGATCTGAGGCTGACGACGATCGATAGCGCCGAGCTGTTCGGGGTGGACACCACCTGGTTGACGTTGGCACCTACTGGGGGCACCCCCATCAAGGCGCGCAACCTGGCGAGCGGCGCCGACAAGATTTTCAACGTCTTCGAGGTGCCGGCCAGCTTCACGACCGGAACGATCACGATCAGCGGGTCGTCGGCGAGCGGCGGCATCACCGCGACCGTCGCGAACCCGCAGACGTTTGCGGTCAGTATTCCGGCCAACTGACCGTGGTTTCGACGAGCGGCAGGGTGCGTCCTCAGCGGGCGAAGGTATCGAGCGCAATCGCGACGAATACGAACGCGAGGTAGCTGTTCGACAGGTGGAACAGCCGCATGGGCTTGGGGTCCTGGCCCGCGGCGGTTCGGGCGAGCAGCCGATGTGCGGCGACCAGCAGCGTCGCCCCGGCAGCGGCCGCCAGCACGCCGTAGAGCCACCCGGTCGCCACCGGCCAGAGCGCCAGCGAGCAGGCCACGGTGCACCAGGAGTAGCCGACGATCTGCGTGGCCACTCGGACCGGGGTCGCGACCACAGGCAGCATCGGCACCCCGGCGCGGGCGTAATCGTCTCGGTAGCGGATCGCGAGTGCCCAGAAATGCGGCGGCGTCCAGAAGAACACGATCCCGAACAGAATCAGCGCCGCCCACGACAAGCTGCCGGTGACGGCCGCCCACCCGATCAGCACCGGCATGCACCCTGCCGCGCCGCCCCAGACGATGTTCTGCGCCGTGCGCCGCTTGAGCACGATCGTGTAGATGACCACGTAGAAGCCGATCGCCACCGCGGTCAGCGCCCCGGCCAGCCAGTTCGTGGCAAACCCGATTGTCAGCACTGAGATGATGCCAAGCGCAACACCGAAGACGAGCGCCCCGACCGGGGAGACCTCTCGCCGGGCGAGCGGACGATGTCCGGTGCGCCGCATGATCGCGTCGATGTCGCGGTCGACGTAGCAGTTCAATGCATTCGCACTCGCCGCCGCGAGCGTGCCGCCGATCATCGTGACGACCACGATGGTCCACGGCGGCAGCCCACCCGCGGCGAGAATCATCGAAGGCAGTGTGGTAACCAGCAGGAGCTCGATGATGCGGGGCTTGGTCAGCGCCACATAGGACCGGATCCGGCGCCCTACCGATGCAGTCGGGGACGCCTCGAGCGCCCCTGACGACGCCGTCTCCGGCCGGCCCGCTCGGGCGGGCGCCACCCGGATCTGCGTCACGCACTCAGGGTATCCGGCACGCGCCGGTGCCCCGTGCGCGCACCCGCCGCCGCGCCTCGTCCCGGCAAGACCTGCTCGTCCACTTGGGGAGGAGGTCGCGAAGTTGGGGTACTGACTACGCTGAACGCAGGAGCAGCGGACGAGAGCACGCGCCCCGCGGGACCGCCGACGAAGGGACCGAACAATATCGTGAGCGACCAGCAGCAGGGCGTCGTCACCGCGCATCCCTCTTGGTGGACCGACCTCGACAGCAAGGGCGTCGACACCGCGCGACTGCTCGCAGCCGACGCTGTGCAGAAAGTCGGCAACGGTCATCCCGGTACCGCGATGAGCCTGGCACCACTCGCGCACCTGCTCTTTCAGCGGGTTCTGCGACATAACCCGGCCGATCCCAACTGGGTCGCGCGCGACCGGTTCGTGCTGTCCAATGGGCACTCCTCGCTCACCCTGTACTGCCAGCTGTTCCTCACCGGCTATGGCCTGGAACTCGACGACCTCAAGCGGCTGCGCACCTGGGGCTCGCTGACGCCCGGTCACCCCGAACACGGGCACACGATCGGCGTCGAGACCACGACCGGGCCGCTCGGCCAAGGCGTCGGCAATGCGGTCGGCATGGCAATGGCGGCCCGCCGTGAACGCGGCCTGCTGGACCCCGATACACCGCCGGGTGAATCACCGTTCGACCACCACATCTATGTGTTCTGTGGCGACGGCGATCTCGAGGAAGGCGTATCGAGCGAGGCGTCTAGCTTGGCCGGGCATCAGCAGCTCGGCAACCTGATCATGGTCTACGACGACAACCACATCTCCATCGAGGACGACACCAGCATCGCGTTCTCCGAGGATGTGCTCAAGCGCTACCAGGCCTACGGCTGGCACACCCAGCGGGTCGACTCCGGTGAGGACGTCAAAGCCATGGCTGCCGCGCTCGAGAAGGCCAAGGCCGAGACCGGCCGCCCGTCGATCATCGCCGTACGGACGATCATCGGCTGGCCCGCGCCCACCAAGCAGAACACCGGCAAAGCGCACGGCTCGGCACTGGGTGAGGACGAGGTCCGCCGCACGAAGGAGATCCTGGGCTACGACCCCGATGTGCATTTCGCGGTTGACCCCGAAGTGCTCGCGCATACCCGCCGGGCCGTCGACCGTGGTCGCGCCGCGCAGGAAGAGTGGCAGCCGAGCTTCGATGCGTGGGCCAAGGCGAATCCCGACGCCAAGGTTCTGTTCGACCGGCTGGTGGCCCGCACCCTGCCCGACGGCTGGGCCGACGTGCTCCCGGCGTTCCCCACCGAGAAGGACGGCAAGGCCAACGCGATGGCCACCCGGGCCGCGTCCGGCAAGGTGCTCACCGCGTTGGCGCCCGTGCTGCCCGAACTCTGGGGCGGCTCAGCCGATCTCGCCGAGAGCAACAACACCACGATGGAGGGCGAGCCGAGCTTCATCCCCGCCGAGCATCAAACCAAGGAGTGGTCCGGCGGCCCGTACGGACGCACGCTGCATTTCGGCATCCGCGAGCACGCCATGGGCTCGATCATGAACGGCATCACGCTGCACGGTGCCACCCGCGTGTACGGCGGAACGTTCCTCATCTTCAGTGACTACATGCGCCCGCCGGTGCGTCTCGCCGCCTTGATGAAGCTACCGACGATCTATGTCTGGACGCATGACTCGATTGGGCTGGGCGAAGACGGTCCCACCCATCAGCCGATCGAGCAGCTAGCGGCGCTGCGTGCCGTGCCGGGGCTCGACATCGTCCGGCCCGCAGACGCCAACGAGACAGCGGTGGTCTGGAAGACGGTGCTCGAGCACACTGATCGGCCCGCCGGCATCGCGCTCTCCCGGCAGCCGCTGCCGGTGCTCGACCCCGCGAAGGTGGTCGATGCCGGCAAGGGTGGCTACATCCTCGAAGAAGCATCGACCGGCATGCCGCACGTGATCTTGATGGCGACCGGCTCCGAGGTGTCGCTCGCGCTCACCGCCCGGGAGCGGCTGGAGGCCGACGGCACCGCGACCCGGGTGGTTTCGCTGCCATGTCTCGAGTGGTTCCAGGCGCAGCCCGCGTCCTACCGGCAGCACGTGTTGCCACCTGGCGTCCGGGCCCGGGTCAGCGTCGAGGCCGGGGTGCCGCAGGGCTGGCGCGAGTACGTCGGCGAAGCCGGCCAAATCGTGGGTATCGATCACTTCGGGGCGAGCGCCACGGCGTCCGTCCTGTTCGAGCAGTTCGGCTTCACTCCCGACCGAGTCGTCGCCGCTGCGCACGCCTCCCTCGAACGGGTCGGTGAGATCACCGGCTCGACCACCGGCACCTAGCACCACCTCTGTAAGGAGCGCGACATGACCGATGTACTCGCCGATCTTTCCGGCCAAGGCGTTTCGATCTGGCTCGATGACATCAGCCGTGAGCGACTGCAGAGCGGCACCTTGCAGGCATTGCTGGACGACAAGCATGTCGTCGGGGTGACGAGCAATCCGACGATCTTCCAGAAGGCCATGGAGCAAGGCGCCGCATACGACGACCAGATCGGCGATCTCGCCGCACGCGGTGTCGCGCTCGAGGAGGCCGTGCGGCTGCTCACCAGCTACGACATTCGCTGGGCGTGCGACGTGCTCCGTCCTGAGTACGACAAGACCGACGGCAAGGACGGCCGGGTCTCCATCGAGGTCGATCCGCGAATCGCCAAGGACACCGCGAAGACGACCGCCGAGGCCAAGGCGCTGTGGTGGCTCGTCGATCGGCCCAATGTGATGGTCAAGATTCCGGCGACTGAGGCAGGGTTGCCATCCATCACGGCAGCCACCGCCGAGGGAATCAGTGTGAACGTCACCTTGATCTTTTCCCTGGATCGATACGACAAGGTCATGGATGCCTACCTCAGCGGGCTCGAGGCCGCCGAGGCGGCAGGCATCGACCTGTCGACGATTCGCTCGGTGGCGTCGTTTTTCGTGTCGCGCGTCGACACCGAGATCGACAAGCGGCTGGACAAGATCGGGTCGGAGGAGGCCCGAGCGCTTCGCGGCAAGGCCGGTATCGCCAACGCACGATTGGCTTACGAGCACTACGAGCGGGTGTTCTCCTCCGACCGCTGGCGGGCGCTCGAGCGGGCCGGAGCCAACGGGCAACGACCGCTGTGGGCCTCGACCGGGGTCAAGGACCCGTCCTACGACGACACGATGTACGTCGTCGAGCTCGTCGCACCGAACACGGTGAACACCATGCCCGAAGCAACCATGGAGGCGGTCGCCGATCACGGCGTCATCCGCGGCGACACGGTGCGCGGCACATACGCCGACGCGCAGAAGGTGCTTGACGATCTCGACTCGATCGGCATCGGCTACGACGACGTCGTCGAGCTGCTCGAGGTCGAAGGCGTGCAGAAGTTCGAGGATGCCTGGAAGCAATTGCTCGAGGGAGTTCAAGGTCAGCTGTCGGCTCAGCGCTGATCGGGCCGTCCCGGCAGCGGCCCGGCGGCACGGTACCGACACCCGAAGGAGAACCGGTGACCGAAGCGAGTCCCACCATAGGCATCGAGAAGCCGGTGGGTACCGCCGCGCCGACTGAGATGTCCGACTCACCGGAGTCACCGCCGACTACCCCGGCTGCCACCGCGCTCGAGCACCGCAATCCGCTTCGGGATCCGACCGACCGACGACTGCCGCGGGTGCCCGAACCCTGCGCCCTGGTGGTCTTCGGCGTGACCGGTGACCTGTCGCGCAAGAAGGTGCTCCCGGCCATCTACGACCTGGCCAACCGAGGCCTGTTGCCGGCGGACTTCGTCCTGCTCGGCTTCGCCCGCCGTGACTGGGGCGACGGCGATTTCGCCGCGCTGGCCAAGAAGGCGGCAAAGGAGCACGCGCGGACGGCTTGGAACGAGGAGGTGTGGCGGCGGCTGTGCGACAACGTCCAGTTCGTCCCCGGCTCGTTCGACGACGACGAGGCGTTCGACGAATTGGCCAAGACCCTGGATCACCTACGCGACAGTCACGGCATCAAGGGCAACGCCGCGTTCTACCTGTCGATCCCGCCCAGCATGTTTCCCATTGTGCTCAAGCAGATGGAGCGCACCGGCATGGCGAGCAATGCCCGCAGCGGTGGCTGGCGCCGGGTCGTGGTGGAGAAACCGTTCGGCAACGATCTGCCGAGCGCCCTGGAATTGAATCGGCTGGTGGACGCAGTGTTCACGGCCAAGGACGTCTTCCGCATCGACCACTACCTGGGCAAGGAGACTGTCCAGAACATCATGGCGTTGCGGTTCGCCAATCAGCTCTTCGAGCCGGTGTGGAACTCCAACTACGTCGACTCGGTGCAAATCACGATGGCCGAGGATGTCGGCATCGGCGGGCGCGCCGCGTTTTACGACGCCACCGGTGCGGCGCGGGACGTGCTGCAGAACCACCTGCTGCAGCTGTTGGCGCTCACCGCCATGGAGGAGCCGGTCGAGTTTTCCGCGGAGGCCATTCGCACCGAGAAGATCAAGGTGTTGCGGGCGATCTCGCTGCCCAAGGGCCTCGGCGCCTATGCGGTCCGCGGACAGTACGACCAGGGCTGGTTGGCCGGTGAACGTGCCGTCGCCTACCGCGACGAGGACGACATCCCGGACGACAGCACCACCGAGACCTACGCCGCGGTGCGGCTGGGCATCGAGACCCGACGCTGGGCCGGCGTGCCCTTCTACATGCGCACCGGCAAGCGGTTGCCCCGGCGGGTAACCGAGATCGGTGTCCTGTTCAAAAAGGCCCCGCACCTGCCATTCAGCCGCACCGACACGCAAGAGCTCGGCCACAATCAGCTCGTCATCCGGGTCCAGCCGGATGAGGGCGTGACGTTGAAGTTCGGCTCGAAGGTGCCCGGCAGTGCGATGGAGGTCCGCGACGTTGCCATGGACTTCCTCTACGGCGAGGCTTTCACCGAGTCATCCCCGGAGGCCTACGAACGGCTCATCCTGGACGTGCTGCTGGGCGATGCCACCCTCTTCCCACGCAACGACGAGGTCGAGGCGTCGTGGCGGGTGATCGACCCGTTGGAGGAATTCTGGGTCGACAGCCAGCCCCACCTCTACCGCGCGGGCGAGTGGGGGCCCAAGGAATCCGACGACATGCTGGCGCGCGACGCGCGCCAATGGCGCCGTCCGTGAGGAGCGAGCTGTGACCACACTCTGGGACACCACCGGCACCGCCGTCGTGCGCGCTCTCGGCGCCGAGCGGCGCACCGGCGGCGCGGTGACCAGTGGCAACGCGCTCACCCTCGTCGTCGTAGTCGACGAGCGCGATGTGGCCGAGGCCGAGGAGGCCGCGACGATCGCGGCCAGCAAGCATCCGATGCGGCTGCTGATGGTCATCCGCCGCCAGATCGACGCACCCGTGCCGCGCCTCGACGCCGAAGTCCTCATCAGCGGGCGGCTCGGACCGGGCGAGGCCGTCGTGTTGCGCATGTACGGGCGTCTCGCCCTGCATGCCGAATCAGTCACCTTGCCACTGCTCGCACCAGATGCTCCCGTGGTCACCTGGTGGAACGGTGCTCCCCCGGAGCGGATCGCCTACGACCCGCTAGGCGTCTTCGCCGACCGCCGGATCACCGACGTCAAACTGGCCGATGACCGGGTCGCCGCCCTCCAGCAGCGCGCAGTCGACTTCGCACCCGGCGATACGGACCTGGCCTGGACGCGGGTCACCGGCTGGCGGGCCGCGCTCGCTTCCGCCGTCGACACGGCGCACGACGTCGCGACGGCGGCGACGGTCGACGGCGACGCCGCCGATCCCTCGGCGCTGCTGCTCGCGGGCTGGCTATCGTCGCGGCTCGGGTTCCACGTGCCAGTCAACACGACGGCCAGCGAGGAGATCGAGCAGGTCACCATTTCCTTCGCCGACGGGTCAACGATCGGTGCCCTGCGCGATGGCAGCCGCCTGGTGCTGCGCCGCGATGGACAGCAGGACTCGATCGCGCCGTTCCCCGAGCGGTCGCTGGGCGAACTGCTCGCCGAGGAGCTGCGGCGATTGGACGACGATCACATCTTCGCCGAGTCACTTGCGGCGGTGACCGGCGTCCAGGGTCTAGAAGACCGTCCTGGGACGCGGGTACATATCTGGAAGGACCCGGCACTGGCGGACGATCCGGCGGCCACAAGCGGTTCAGTGGCCGGCTGATCGGTCGTGGCCGCGCCGCCGGAACTCGTCGTCGAACCGAACGCCTCGCAGCTCGCACAGAACACCGCCGCCCGATTGGTCGCCACCCTCGTCGCGGCGCAGAGCGTCCGAGCGCTCGCGTACCTGGCAGTCACCGGCGGCGGGATCCTGGAACAGACCATGGCGGCGTTACGCGACCTGCCGGCGCGCGACTCGATCGACTGGCGACGGGTCAGCCTCTGGTGGGGCGACGAGCGCTTCGTCGCGACCGACTCCGCTGATCGCAACGACCGGGCCGCCTTCGCCGCGCTGTTCGGCTCGGTGATTCTGGCTCCGGCGAACGTGCACCACATGCCCTCCTCGGACGGTCCGTGGGGCGACGACGTCGAGGCCGCGGCCGAGGCTTATGCGGCCGAGCTGGCCGCCGCGGCGACGCCTGACAGCGGTGAAGAGGACCTGCCGCACTTCGACGCCCTGCTGCTCGGCATCGGGCCGGACGGGCACGTCGCGTCGCTGTTTCCCGAGCATCCGGGTGCCTATGAGCAAGACGCGTCGGTGATAGCGGTGCGCAACTCCCCGAAACCGCCGCCGTTGCGGACGTCGCTGACCTTCCGTGCCGTCGAGGCGGCCAACGAGGTCTGGGTCATTGCTTCGGGTACCAGCAAGGCCCAGGCGGTCGCGCTCGCGCTTGGGGGCGCTGGGCGCGTGCAGATACCCGCCGCCGGAGCGCATGGCCGGCATCGCACGCTGTGGCTCGTCGACCGCGACGCTGCCGGCAAGTTGCCCCGGGACTATCACCCGCCGCATGCCTAGGCGGCGCTCTCGCGCCGCCATGTAGCGCGGCCATCGAGCCGGCAGTGGGCGGGGTCAGCCGACCGGCGCCGGTGCAGCCAGCTCGTCGCGCTCAGGATGGGCATAAGACGGCTCAACACGCAGCAGCCGGGCCACCCCGCGAGGCAGGTACCAGTTCCACGAGCCGAACAGCGAAACGAGTGACGGGACGAGAAGCGAGCGCACGATCGTCGCGTCCAGAAGGATGCCGAAGCCAAGGCCGGTCGCAAGCGTCTTGAGGTCCGTGCCTGGGCCCGAAGCAAGCGCGGCGAACGCGAGGAACAAGATCAGCGCAGCGCTGGTCACTAGTCGGCCGGTCCGGCCGATGCCCTCGATCACGGCGGCATTCGTCGACCGTGCACCGTCGTACTCCTCGCGGATGCGCGACAGGATGAACACCTCGTAATCCATCGACAGCCCGAACAGGAACGCGAAGACCATCAGCGGTATCCAGAACGTAACCGCGCCGGTCGCCTCGATGCCGAATATCGCCTGCGAGCCGTAGCCGTACTGCCAGAACAGCACCATCAGCCCGAGTGTGGCGGCAAGCGACACGATGTTGAGCAGCACCGCCTTGAGCGGAAGCAGCAACGAGCGGAACGCGCGGACGAGCAGCACGTACGTCAGCAATGCGATGATTGTGAGCATCAATGGGAAGTTCCCGTAGACCGCCTTCATGAAGTCGATCTGCGCGGCGCCTCCGCCGGCGACGCCGATGACGCCGGGCATTTCGGCTACCGCGCTCTTGACCCGTTTGACCACGCCGACGCTCTTCGAGTTCACCGTCTCTCGCTCGGGGACGAGGACGACGACGGTCTGCCCGTTGCGGTTGCTCGCTGGGCCGGATGGCACGAACGCGTGGTTGATGCCCTCGACTTTCGCGAGACGATCGGCTACCGACCGAGCCTGGTCGGTGCTCACCAGCACCTCGATCGGGGTGAGCGAGCCGGTTGATACCCCGCCCCGCTCGAGAGTCTGCAGCGTCTCGTACGCGGGGCCGCTCTTGGCCAGGGACGCGGACGACGCGACGCCGATCTTGATGCCGAGGAAGACGCCGATAAGCGCGGCCAGCGCGGCAAGTGCGGTGCCAGCCGCGAGCCAGCGACGACGGACGACGGCTGCCGCCCACCGGCTCCATGTTCGGCTCGCCCGGTTTTCGTGCCGGATCTTGGGCCAGTCGACCCGCGGTCCGATGCCGCCCAGGATCGCCGGAGTCAGGCTCAGCGTCGTGAGCACGCTGGCGAGCGGGATGAGCGCCCCGCCGTAGCCCATGCTGCGCATGAACGGCACCGGCAGCACGATCAGAGCGAGCAGGCCGATCGCGACGGTGACGCCGCTGAACACCACCGCGTGGCCGGCGGTCTGCATCGCGACGACGACCGCGTCATGGTTGTCGCGGCCGTGGTCGCGCTCCTCCCGCCAGCGTGTGACGAACAGCAGCGAGTAATCGATGGCCACACCGAGGCCGATCAACGCGACGAGGAACTGCACGATGAAGGACACATCGGTGAGGTAGGTGAGTGGAAGAAGCAGCACGAAGGTCGCGAGGATGGAGACCGCGGCGACCAACAGCGGCAGCAGAGCGAGGAAGGACGCGAAGACGAAGGCGAGGACGGCAAGCGCACCGACACCCCCGAGCAGCACCTCGCCGAGGACTCCGGGACCGGTGGGGTTGTCGCCACCCGCCGCCAGCGTGTCCTCACCGGTGACCCCGACCGTCGCGCCGGCCGGCTTGACCTTCTCCGCCGCGGCGCGGATCGGCTCGGTCAATAGCAGCTGACTCGGAGACGGGTTGAACCGGTAGAACACGAGTGCGTAACCGGTGCGGTCGTCCTTGGTCCGAAACGCCTTGTCGCCGGTGTTCGCCTCATCGAGCACGCGTACGTTCGTGACGGTGTCACCAACCGACTCGAACGCACGCGCAACGTCGGCCTCGTGACCGGTGAGAGTCTGTCCCGCCGGAAGGGTCACCGACACGATGTACGGACTGGTGTCGCCGCCGCTCCCGAATGCCTGCTTAATCTTGTGGGCGGTGTCAGTGCCCGGCTGACCGGGCAGGGAGAAGTCGACGGTCAGCCGCTCCGTCGTCTTGCCGGACAGGATGATCCCGGCCACCAAGACGACGCCCCAGAACGCCACCACCGCTTTGCGGTGCCGCAGGACAAACTCAGCCCACCGTCGCATGACCCCTCCACTCAACATCGATTGTGGGAGTGTAGGCGCGGGCTGCGACAGCGCAAGTGACTTGCGCAACCGCTTTTCGGCAGGGGATGACAGGTCCCCGATACCCGTGATCCGCTGATGATCGAAGCGTCCATCCCAGGCGTCCTAGAAGTTGCCAGGTGCGGGACACAGTTGCTTGCGCCTGCTCGCAGTACTGTCCGGGACGTGACCGAAAACGGGGATCAGCCGACCGGCACCAACGAGTCGCCCGCGGTGATGAGCGAGGGTGAGCGGGTCGTGGACGATTTGCTAACCGATGCGCACCTGGCGGCGGCGCATGAGCTGCCTGGGCTGGTCGCCCGCCACGCAGCCACTCTCGGGGCGGCAGACGCGTTGGCTTTTCTGGCCGACCTGCAGCAATACGTCCTGGTCCCGTTCTTCGGTTCCGGTGGCTCCGGCGTTGGCGGCCCTGGCTGGCCGGGCGAACCGATGAGCGTCGACAGCACGCTCGCCGGACGTTGCTTTCAACACGTCGAAGTGCTCACCCAGGATGCGGGCGAGGGCCGCACCAGGGTCTGGTTGCCGCTACTCAACGGCACTGAACGTCTCGGCGTACTCGGCGTGACCTTCGGCGCCGATTCCACCGGTGAGATAACGGATGGCGTTCTGGGTGTGCGGCTGATCCGGTTCGCGGCACTAGTCGCCGAGCTGATCACGACCAAATCCCAGTACGGGGACACCATCGCCCGGTTGCGCCGCCGCGAAGGGATGGGGCTGGCCGCCGAGATGCAGTGGGCGCTCCTGCCGCCACTCACCTTCGCCGGCCATGACGTGACGATATCCGCGGCTCTCGAGCCGGCCTACGAGGTTGCCGGCGACGCGGTCGATTACGCCGTCGATGCTGGGCGGGCCCGGGCTGCCCTTTTCGACGGCATGGGACACGGGCTGCGCAGCGCTCAGCTGGCTGCGCTAACCATCGCGTCCTATCGCAACGCCCGACGCGCCGGCAACTCCCTGATCGACATCGCCGTCGACATACACCGTGCCCTTATCGAGGCTTCCTTCGGCGGAACGTCATTCAGCACGGCCGTGATCGCCGAGCTGGACACCGATACCGGTTTGTTGAGCTGGGTGAACGCCGGACACCCCGACCCCCTCCTGCTGCGCGACAACAAGATGGTCAAGTCGTTGCACGCTGCGCCTTGGCTGCCGCTCGGGCTGCAAATCACCAACCGAACACCTGTGACGTCGCAGGGCGCGATCGGCCGCGAGCAGCTGCAGCCTGGCGACCGGGTGCTGATGTACACCGACGGGGTCACCGAGGCGCGCAGCCCCGATGGCGAGTTCTTCGGCGAGGAGCGGCTCATCGATCTCATGGTGCGCAACCTCGCTGCTGGACTCCCGTCCCCGGAAACCATGCGACGAGCGGTTCGCGCATTGCTCGACCATCAGCAAGATCGGCTGACCGATGACGCGACGCTGCTACTGCTGGAGTGGCGACACGAGAACACGTCCGCCCTCTTGGCGCAGTAGCCGCCTGCGCGTCGTCTGGCGAATCGCAGACACCATCAGGTGGCATAGCGCCCGAGCCCAGCTACTCCCCGCGCCGGGCGCGCAGCTTGGCCAGCGCCTCTTCCAGTATCGCGGTGCCGTCCTCGTCGGAGCGCCGTTCCTTCACGTACGCGAGATGCGTCTTGTAAGGCTCGTTACGCGGGGCATTCGGCGGGGTGGTCGACTCGCGACCGGCCGGGTAACCACAGCGTGGGCAGTCCCAAGTGTCGGGCAGCGCCGCATCGAGAGCGAACGCCGGACGCACCTCGTGCCCATTCGAACAGAAGAAGGACACCCGCTGCCGGGGCGCCGACTCGCCGCGTTCCTTTTCCCCCATCGGTCCGGCGCCCACTCGGCTGCCGCGGATCGCACTGCCACCAGCCACGTTTCTGTTCTCCTGTCAGCCTGAGTTCGACCCGATCGACGACGAAGCGGACCGATCGTGGTCAGCCGCCGTTCTTGTACAGCAAACCCAGTCCCACGATGCAGATTGCCCAGACCGCCCCGGCGATGATCGTCAGCCGGTCGAGGTTGCGCTCGACGACCGAGGATCCGGACAGGCTGGAGTAGAACGAGCCGCCGAGCATGGACGAGAGCCCGCCACCCTTGCCCTTGTGGAGAAGCACGAGGACGACGAGCAGCAGGCTGGCAGAGATGAGTACGCAGGAAAGCGCGAAGATCATGTTCGGTGACCGGCCTCAAGAACTGGGGGACGTTGATCGTTGCTCGGAAAGGATACCTGCTGCCCCGGGGACTGCCGCGGCGCAGATGCCGGCGAACTGCGAACTGTCCAGGCTCGCGCCGCCGACCAACGCTCCGTCGACGTCGGGCTCGGTCAGAATCTCGGCGGCATTGACTGCCTTCACCGAGCCGCCATAGATGATCCGCGCTGCGGCGGCAAGCCGCGCGTCGTAGCGTTCGGCCAGCCGGCGCCGGATCGCCGCGCACATATCCTGCGCGTCCTGGGGGGTGGCCACCTTGCCGGTGCCGATAGCCCACACCGGCTCGTACGCGATCACCGTTGTGACTGCCTGTTCGGCCGTGACATCGGCGAGTGCGCCGTCTAGCTGCCTGATGCAGTGCGCGACGTGGCCGTCGCTTTCACGGACGTCCAGCGTCTCGCCGATACACACGATTGGGGCGAGACCATGCCGATGCGCCGCGTGCACCTTGGCATTGACGAGCGCATCGTCCTCATGGTGGTACTCACGCCGCTCGGAATGACCGACGACCACAAAACTCGCGCCGAGCTTGGCGAGCATCGCCCCGCTGACGTCACCGGTGTAGGCCCCGGCGTCGTGTGGCGACAGGTCCTGCGCACCGTAGCGCAACAGCAGGCGGTCACCGTCGACCAGCGTTTGGACGCTGCGCAGGCCGATGAACGGCGGCAGCACGACTACCTCGACGGCGGTCAACTGCTGCTCGCTCAGGCTGAAAGCGATTTTCTGAACGAGCCCGATCGCCTCGAGGTGGTTCAGGTTCATCTTCCAGTTGCCGGCGATCAGCGGCCGACGGGAGCTTGTGACCACCGCGGTGTCGCTGCGCCCGAACACCTCAGCTCTCCTCGAGGACAGCGACCCCGGGCAGCGTCTTGCCCTCGAGGAACTCCAGCGACGCACCACCGCCAGTGGAAATGTGACCAAACGCATTCGCGTCCAGCTTCAAGGCTCGGACGGCAGCCGCGGAATCGCCGCCACCCACGACGGTCAGGCCCGGTGCTGCCGCGACCGCCTCGGCCACCCCCTTCGTGCCGGCCGCGAACGGGGCGACCTCGAACACGCCCATCGGCCCGTTCCAAAACACCGTCTCGGCGTCGCGCAGTTGTTCGGAGAAGATGCCGACAGTCCGCGGGCCGATGTCGAGGCCCTTCATTCCGTGCGGAATGGCGTCGGCGGCGACCACTTGGGTCTTGGCCTCGGCCGTCACCTCGTCCGCCACGACGACGTCGGCCGGCAGGACGATCTTGTCGCCGATGTCGGCGAGAAAGCCTCGGCAGGCGTCGACCTGGTCGGCTTCCAGCAGCGAATCGCCGACCTGGTGGCCCTGCGCGGCGAGGAAGGTGAAACACATGCCGCCACCGACCAGCAGCCGGTCGACCTTGGGCAGTATGGCCTCGATGACGGCCAGCTTGTCGCTGACCTTGCTGCCGCCAAGCACGACCACGTAGGGACGCTTCGGGTGATCAGTCAGCTTGCGGAGCACGGTGAGCTCGTCGCGGATCAGGTCGCCGCAGTAGTGCGGCAGCAGCGTCGCGACGTCGTACACCGAGGCGTGTTTACGGTGCACAGCGCCGAACGCGTCGCCGACGTAAGCGCCGCCGTCATCCTCTCCCCCGGTCAGCAGGGCTAGGCGACGGGCGAACTGCATCCGGACCGCGTCGTCCTTGCTGGTCTCGCCCTCGTTGAACCGGACGTTCTCGAGCAACAGCAGCTCACCGTCGCCCAGTCCGGCCGACATCAGCCGGGCGCTCTCGCCGACGGTGTCGAGGGCGAACTCGACCGGCCGGCCGAGCAGACTCGCCAACCGGTCGGCGACTGGGCGCAACGAGTAGCCAGCGTCAGGCGCGCCTTTTGGCCGGCCGAGATGCGCGGCGACTATCACCCGCGCACGGTGGTCGAGCAGCTTGGTGATAACCGGCAGCGACGCCCGGACCCGGCCGTCGTCGGTGACCCGCGGGGACGCCGAGTCGGCGCTGAGCGGAACGTTCAGATCTGACCGGACCAGCACCCGCCGCCCGCGGACGCCGACTCGCAACAGATCGTCGAGTGTGCGCATGCGTGACTAGAGCGACGCGCCGACGTACAGCACCAGATCGGCGAGTCGGTTCGAATAGCCCCACTCGTTGTCGTACCAGCCGACGACCTTGACCTGGTTGCCGATCACCTTCGTCAACTCTGAATCGAAGATGCACGACGCGGGGTCGGTGACGATGTCCGAGGACACGATCGGGTCGCTGGTGTAAGTGAGGATGCCCTTGAGCGGGCCGTCGGCCGCGGCTCGGTAGGCCTCCTTGACCTCGTCGAGAGTGGCCTCCCGGGTCACCGTGACGGTGAGGTCGGTGGCCGAGCCGGTGGGCACCGGGATGCGCAGCGCGTAACCGTCCAGCTTTCCCATGAGCTGCGGCAGCACCAGCCCGATCGCTTTCGCCGCACCGGTCGAGGTGGGGACGATGTTGATGGCGGCGGCGCGGGCGCGGCGTAGGTCCTTGTGCGGGGCGTCCTGCAGGTTCTGGTCCTGCGTGTAGGCGTGGATCGTCGTCATCAGGCCGCGCTCGATGCCGAACGCGTCATCGAGAACCTTGGCCAGCGGCCCGAGGCAATTCGTGGTGCACGAGGCGTTGGAGATGATCGTGTGCGCGGCCGGGTCATAGCTGCCCTCGTTGACGCCCATGACGATCGTGACGTCCTCGTCGGTCGCCGGGGCGGAGATGATGACCTTCTTCGCACCGCCGGCGTCGACGTGCTTGCGGGCATCGGCCGCCTTGGTGAAAAACCCGGTGGACTCGATCACCACGTCGACGCCGAGATCGCGCCACGGCAGGTTCGCCGGGTCACGCTCGGCAAGGATCTTGATGGTGTGCTCGCCGACCGCGATACCACCGTCGACTGCTTGTACCGGGCGATCGAGGCGGCCCAGGATGCTGTCGTACTTGAGCAGGTGCGCCATCGTCTTGACGTCACCGAGGTCATTCGCCGCGACGACCTCGAGATCGGCGCCGGACACCAGTGCGGCGCGGAAGAAGTTGCGACCGATGCGGCCGAAGCCATTGATGCCAACCCGAACAGTCACTGCGCGGACTCCCTGCGAGGAAAGACGATCATGGTGTGCGCGGCCGGACACCAACTGACCGGCCGATACGACCCTAGCGGGTGCGTCAGGGCGGACTGAGCGATCCCGCCATACCGTCGGGTAGTGCTCAGGGCGCGAGCATCTCCGGGGTCACCGCAGACTCGGTATCGGCGACGCCGAGGTCGCTCGCACGCTTGTCGGCCATGGCGAGCAACCGACGGATCCGGCCCGCCACCGCGTCCTTCGTCATGGGCGGGTCGGACAGCGAGCCCAGCTCCTCCAGCGATGCCTGCTTGTGCTCCAGGCGCAAGCGGCCGGCCTGCAGCAGATGATCGGGGGCGTCGGCGCCGAGGATGTCCATCGCCCGCTCGACCCGGGCGCCCGCTGCGACAGCGGCGCGGGCGGAGCGTCGCAGGTTGGCGTCGTCGAAGTTCGCCAGCCGATTGGCCGTGGCGCGCACCTCGCGTCGCATCCGACGCTCCTCCCAGGCCATCACGCTCTCGTGCGCCCCGATCCGGGTGAGCAGCGCGCCGATTGCGTCGCCGTCCCGTACGACGACCCGATCCGAGCCGCGCACTTCGCGCGCCTTGGAAGACAGGCCCAACCGCCGTCCCACGCCGACCAGTGCCAGCGCCGCCTCGGCCGACGGGCAGGTGATCTCGAGCGAGCAGGCCCGTCCGGGTTCGGTCAACGACCCGTGTGCCAGGAACGCGCCGCGCCACGCCGCCTCGGCATCGGCGATCCCGCCGGCAACGACCTGGTGTGGCAGCCCGCGCACCGGCCGGCCACGCAGATCGACCAGCCCGGACTGGCGGGCAAGACCCTCACCGTCCTTGGTGACGCGGACGAGATAGCGGCTGCCCTTGCGCAAACCGCCCGCCGCCACGATCTGCACGTCCGAGCCATGGCCGTAGATCTCGGCAATTTCCTTACGCAGCCGGCGGGCGACCGACCCGGTATCCAGCTCGGCTTCGATGACGATGTGTCCGCCGATCAGGTGCAGTGCGCCGGCGAATCGCAGCATGGTAGCGATCTCCGCCCGGCGGGCGCTCGCGCGCGACACAGTCACCCGGCTGAGCTCGTCCTTCACCGACGCGGTCATCGCCATCGATGTGCCTCCCTCTGCCGCTCGCGCGACCCCACTCACCGCAGCAGCTGCTCGTAAGCTGCCGCCAGCCGCTTCGGGTCGTGCCGTGCCGCGCTCTCGTCGGCCGCGATAGTTGACAGTACGAGACGCGCGCCGATGTCGCGCGCGAAGCCAGTCAATGCGCGATGGTCGAGCACCGAATCGGTGTCGGCGACGATGCCCTCGATGCGCAAGCCGCCATGTACGCCGGCGTGTTCGCACAACACCCGCAGCAGCTCTTCCGCGGAAAAGTCGTCGGTCTCGCCGGCCTGGGGCACCAGGTTGACGGTCACGATGATCGACGCCTTCGTAGTGGCGAGCGCCCTGCCGAGTTCGCGCAGCAGCAGGTGCGGGATCACGCTCGTGAACCACGAGCCGGGCCCCAGAACCACAGCGTCCGCCTCACGCACCGCGTCGACGGCGGCGGCGCACGCCGGGGCCCCAGTTGGTAGGACGCGGACCGTCCGGACCCGCCCCGGCGTCGCGGCGATCGCCGACTGGCCGCGAATGATGCGGGTACGCACCTGGTCGTCGGGGTCCAAGCGGTCGACCTCCGCCTCCAAATACAGCGGAACCGGGCTCATCGGCAGCACTCGCCCGACCGAGCCAACCAGCCGCCCGGCTTGTTCGAGTGCACCGACCGGGTCGCCCAGGCGCTCTAACAGTCCGGTCAGGACTAGGTTGCCGACCGGGTGCCCGGCGAGCGCGCCCGTTCCGCCGAAGCGGTGCTGCAGCAGTTCCGCCCAGAGGGTGGCGTTCGGCCCAGTTCCGGCCAAGGCGGCGAGCGCCATCCGCAGGTCACCAGGGGGCAACACCCCGAGCTCGCGGCGAATCCGGCCGGACGAGCCGCCGTCGTCGGCGACCGTGACCACGGCGGTCAGGTCGTCGGTGAGCAGACGCAGGGCCGACAGCGAGGCGTGCAGGCCGTGACCGCCGCCGAGGGCAACCACCCGCGGTAGGCGGATTCCGACGCGAAGGTCGCTCACCGAGCTCTCACTCACGGCCGAGGTCCCGATTGACCACCGTCGCCCGCACGCCGAAAGCGGTGAGCCGGTCGGCGAACTCCTTGGCCATGACCACCGAGCGATGCTTGCCACCCGTACACCCGATGGCGAGGGTCAGGTAGTGCTTGCCTTCCCGGGTGTAGCCCGCGCCGATGATCTCCAGGATCTCGGTGTACCGGTCGATGAATTCGCGGGCCCCTTGCTGGGCCAGCACGTAGTCGCGCACCTCGTCCGTCTGGCCGGTGAGCTCGCGCAGCTCGGGGATCCAGAACGGGTTGGGCAGAAATCGCACATCGGCAACGAGGTCGGCGTCGACCGGCAGGCCGTACTTGAACCCGAACGACACGATGGTGGCACGCAGCATGGGACGGCCGTCGAGATCGCCGCCGATTGCGAAGGCCCGCTCGATGGCGCGTCGCAACTCGTGCACCGACCGGTCGCTGGTGTCGAGTACCAGGTCGGCTTCTCCGCGCAGGCCTTCGAGCATGCGCCGTTCGGCGATGATGCCATCGACCAGCCGACCGTCGCCTTGCAACGGATGAGCTCGCCGGACGCTCTCGAAGCGGCGCACGAGCACCTCGTCTCGCGCCTCTAGGAAGACCACCCGGGGCCGCAGGCCGCGCCGCGCCAAGTCGAGGATCACCGCGCGCAGATCGGCGGAGAACGCCCGGCTGCGAACATCCATGACCACGGCGATCCTGGTCACGGCGCCCCGAGATCGGCTGCCAAGATCGACCATTGTGGCGACGAGTTCCGGCGGCAGGTTGTCGACCACGAAGTAGCCCAGGTCCTCGAGGCACTTGGCGGCAGTGCTTCGCCCGGCGCCGGACAGGCCGGTGACAACCACGGTGTCGAGACCGCCGCGTCCGCCCGGCGGGCCTTCCGGCGGTGCCGACGGCTCCGACGCCGGGTCACGCATCACGGGCTGCTCCCTGTCTGCGCCACGTCGATCGGGTCGAAGGTCGGCTCGTCGCCGGCTCAGGCAAGGCCATCTTCGTCCAACACCTCGCCGGTCGTCACGTTGACCGCGGGCACCGCGGAGCCTGCGGTAGCCCGCAGGGCTGAAACGATCGCCTCGGACGTCTGCGGGCCGATGCCAGGCACGGTCGCGATCTGGTCCGCCGTCGCTTGTCGCAGTCGCCGCAACGAACCGAAGTGCGCCAACAGCGCTTTGCGCCGGCTCTCGCCCAATCCGGCGATGCCGTCGAGCACGGACGTGGTCATCGCCTTGGATCGCTTCTGCCGGTGAAAGGTGATCGCAAACCGGTGTGCCTCGTCGCGGACCCGCTGGAGCAGATAGAGGCCCTCGGATGTGCGCGGCAAAATCAGCGGGTATGCCTCACCGGGCAGCCACACCTCCTCGAGCCGCTTGGCGAGACCGACCAGCGCCACCTCGTCGATGTCCATCTCGTCGAGGGCGGCCTGCGCCGCGGCTACCTGTGGCGCACCGCCATCGACGACGAGCAGGTTTGGCGGGTAGGAGAACTTGCGCGGCCGGCCAGTCTGCGGGTCGATGCCTGGTGTCGCGGGCTCGCCGTCGTCGTCGCTCTCGTCGGACAGGCCGACCGATGCCGCTTGCTCGTCCAGATACCGGGCGAACCGGCGGCGAACGACCTCAGCGATCCAGTCGGTGTCGCCGCCGACGCTGCGCATCGTGAAGCGGCGGTACTCGCTCTTGCGCGCCAGCCCGTCCTCGAATACCACCATGCTGGCGACCACGTTGGTGCCCTGGATGTGACTGACGTCCAAGCACTCGATTCGCAGCGGAGCGTCGGACAACCCGAGCGCGTTTTGGAGTTCGGCTAGCGCGTGAGATCGAGCAGTGAGGTCCGATGCTCGCTTGAGCTTGTGCTGGGTGAAGGACTGCGCGGCGTTGCGGGCCACCGTCTGCATCAGTGCTCTCTTGTCACCGCGTTGCGGAACGCGCAACGAAACCCGGCTGCCGCGCCGTTCGCTGAGCCAGTCTGAGAGGACCGCCGTGTTGTCGGGCAGCTCCGGAACGAGGATCTCGCGTGGGATGCCCGCGCCGTCCGCGCCATCTGCGTCCGCCCCGTAGAACTGGGTCACGAACTGCTCGACCAGATCGCCGGTGGCGACGTCCTCGACCTTGTCGATCACCCAGCCACGTTGGCCGCGCACCCGCCCTCCCCGTACGTGAAAGATCTGCAGGGCCGCCTCGAGGTCGTCTTCGGCGAAGGCGACGACGTCAGCGTCGGTGCCATCACCGAAAACCACCGCCTGCTTCTCGAGCGCCCGCCGTAATGCCCCGACGTCGTCGCGCAACCGAGCGGCCCGCTCGAACTCAAGGTTGGCGCTCGCCTGCGTCATCTGCCGTTCCAACCGCTTGATCATCAGATCGGTCTTGCCGGCCATGAAGTCGCAGAAATCATCGACGACGCGGCGATGCTCGTCGGCAGACACCCGGCCGACGCACGGCGCGCTGCATTTGCCGATGTAACCGAGCAAACACGGGCGGCCGATCTGTCCGGCTCGCTTGAACACCCCCGCCGAGCAGGTACGCGCGGGGAACACCCGCAGCAGCAGGTCCAGCGTCTCGCGGATGGCCCAGGCATGGGAATACGGGCCGAAGTAACGCACGCCCTTGCGCTTGGGCCCGCGCATCACCTGCAAACGCGGGAAATCCTCATACAGCGTGACGGCTAGAAATGGGTAGGACTTGTCGTCGCGGTAGCGGACGTTGAATCTCGGATCGAACTCCTTGATCCAGGAGTATTCGAGCTGCAGCGCCTCGACCTCGGTGCGCACCACGGTCCACTCGACGCTGGCCGCCGTGGTGACCATCTGCCGGGTACGCGGGTGCAGCGCGGACAGGTCGGCGAAGTAGGAATTCAGTCGCTGCCGCAGGCTCTTGGCCTTGCCGACGTAGATGACCCGTCGCCGCTCGTCGCGGAACCGGTATACGCCAGGCTCGACCGGAATGGTGCCGATCGCAGGCCGGTAGGTCGACGGGTCGGGCACGCTCCCGACAGTAGTCAGCCGATCCGACTGGTCTTGCCGACGTTCTCGCCCCAACCCGGACAGAACTCGTTGTCGCCGGGATCACGCAGCACCCAGCCCGGACAGATCGTGGACCTCCGGTCCGCCGCGCACATGCCGACCTCGACCGCAGGAGGCCACTCGTGAGCTCATCGTCTCATCGCGCTGCCACGGCCTTGGCTCGGGCTCGCGTCGACGCCGGCCTGGCGGAGGTACGAGTCGCCGGAGCGCGCTTCAGCCGAGCCCCAGCCACAGCCAGATGCGGGGCGAGGAACCGGCCGGTGTGTGATGAGCTCACTGCTGCGACCTGCTCGGGGGTGCCCACCGCGACGATCGTGCCGCCGCCGGAGCCGCCCTCGGGGCCCATGTCAATGATCCAGTCGGCGGTCTTGATCACGTCGAGGTTGTGCTCGATGACCAGCACCGTGTTGCCCTTTTCGACCAGCGACTGCAATACGGCAAGCAGCTTGTTCACGTCCTCGAAGTGCAGGCCGGTGGTCGGCTCGTCCAGGACGTAGATCGTTCGTCCGGTCGACCGCTTCTGCAGCTCGGACGCGAGTTTCACCCGCTGGGCCTCGCCGCCGGACAGCGTCGGCGCCGGTTGACCCAGTCGGACATATCCCAGGCCGACGTCGACCAACGTCTCGAGGTGACGGGAGATGCGGCTGATCGGCTTGAAGAACTCTGCGGCCTCGTCGATCGGCATCTCGAGGACCTCGGAGATCGTCTTGCCCTTGTAGTGCACCTCAAGCGTCTCGCGGTTGTACCGGGCGCCCTTGCAGACCTCGCACGGCACGTACACATCGGGGAGGAAGTTCATCTCGATCTTGATGGTGCCGTCACCGGCGCAGTTCTCGCAGCGGCCGCCCTTGACGTTGAAGGAGAACCGGCCCTGCTGGTAGCCGCGGACCTTAGCCTCGGTGGTTTCGCTGAACAGCTTGCGGATGTGGTCGAAGACGCCGGTGTAGGTGGCCGGATTGGACCGCGGCGTGCGGCCGATCGGTGATTGGTCGACGCCAACCACCTTGTCCAACTGCTCCACCCCGCGCACCCGTCTGTGCCGTCCCGGCGGCAGCTTCGCGCCATTGATCTTGTTCGCGAGTGACGTGTAGAGGATGTCGTTGACCAGAGTCGACTTACCCGATCCGCTCACGCCGGTGATGGCGACGAAACAGCCCAGCGGGAACGCGACGTCGATGTCGCGGAGGTTGTGCTCCCGGGCGCCTTCGACGACCAGCTCGCGACCCGTCTGCCGCGGCCGTCGGATCGCGGGGACGTCGATCATCCGGCGCCCGGACAGATAGGCGCCGGTGATCGAGTCCTTCGAAGCGAGCAGGTCAGCGACCGACCCTGAGACGACGATATTGCCGCCGTGCTCGCCCGCATGGGGGCCGATGTCGACCACCCAGTCGGCGGTGCGGATGGTGTCTTCGTCGTGTTCGACGACGATCAGCGTGTTGCCGATGTCGCGTAGGCGCATGAGCGTCTCGATCAGCCGGTGGTTGTCGCGCTGGTGCAGGCCAATCGACGGCTCGTCCAGGACGTAAAGCACGCCGACCAGCCCGGATCCGATCTGGGTGGCGAGTCGGATCCGCTGCGCTTCGCCGCCAGCGAGAGTCGCGGCGGCCCGGTCGAGGGAGAGGTAGTCGAGCCCGACGTCGACCAGGAAGCCGAGCCGGGCGTGAACCTCCTTGAGTACCCGCTCGGCGATGAAGTGTTCGCGGTCGGTGAGTTCGAGCGTGCCGAGGAACGCGGCCGCGTCGCCGATGGCGAGCGATGAGATCTCAGCTATCGAACGACCGTCGACGGTGACGGCCAAGATTTCAGGCTTGAGCCGGGTGCCGCCGCACGTGGGGCACGGCACCTCGCGCATGTAGCCCTCGTACTTCTCGCGCGAATAGTCACTGTCGGTCTCGGCGTGCCGCCGCTCGATCCACGGCACAACTCCCTCGAAGCTGGCGTAGTAGGAGCGGTCACGTCCGTAGCGGTTGCGATAGCGCACATGAACCTGCTCGGCCGTACCGTGCAGCACCGCCTTCTGCGCCCGGCTCGGCAGCTTTTCCCACGCCGTGTCGAGGTCGAAGCCCTCGGCGTCGGCCACCCCTTGAAGCAGCCGAAGAAAGTACTCGCTGGTCTGCCCCGCGGCCCACGGCGCGACAGCGCCTTCGTTCAGCGTGCGTTCGGGGTCGGGGACGACGAGTTCGGGGTCGACCTCTTTGCGGGTGCCGAGCCCGGTGCAGACCGGGCAGGCCCCGAATGGGGAGTTGAACGAGAACGACCGCGGTTCCAGTTCGTCGATGGCCAACGGGTGGTCGTTCGGGCAGGCGAGTCGCTCGGAGTAGCGGCGTTCACGATGCGGGTCGGGCTCGGGCAGGTCGACGAAGTCGAGGATCACCAACCCGCCAGCCAGTCCGAGCGCGGTCTCAATCGAGTCGGTGATGCGCTGTTTGCTACTCGCCCGGGCGGTGAGCCGATCGATGACCGCCTCGATGGTGTGTTTTTCCTGCTTCTTCAGCGTCGGTGGCTCAGTCAGCGAGTAGACGACGCCGTCGACGCGCACCCGCGCGTAGCCCTTGGTCTGCAGGTCGGCGAACAGGTCGACGTACTCGCCCTTGCGCTCGCGGATCACCGGCGCCAGCACCTGGAAGCGGGTGCCCTCGGGCATCTCGAGAATGCGGTCGACGATCTGCTGCGGGGTTTGCTTGCTGATCGGCTCGCCGCAGACCGGGCAGTGCGGACGGCCGATGCGGGCGTAGAGCAATCGAAGGTAGTCATACACCTCGGTGATCGTGCCCACCGTGGATCGCGGATTGCGCGACGTGGATTTCTGGTCGATGGAAACCGCAGGCGACAGACCCTCGATGAAGTCGACGTCGGGTTTGTCCATCTGGCCCAGGAACTGCCGCGCATAGGCCGACAGCGACTCGACGTAGCGACGCTGGCCCTCGGCGAAAATCGTGTCGAACGCCAGACTCGACTTGCCGGAGCCCGACAGCCCGGTGAAGACGATCAGGGCGTTGCGCGGCAGCTCGACGTGGACGTCCTTGAGGTTGTGCTCCCGGGCGCCACGGACGATCAGTCGTTCAGCCACAGTGTTCTCTCGGGTCGAATCGGACAGGCGTCGCCACCGAGGCTCGACAGCCCGGCACCGTCCGAGGGTAGTGACCCGCGCCGACAACGCCGACCTGGATCCGCCGCCGGTACGGCTGGCGGCGCCACCGTGGTCACCGCGCGCAACCGGCCGACCCTGGCGGCCAGCCGGTCCCCGGCGGCGCGAGCAGCCAGGTTCCCACCTGAGCGGCGGTCAATCACCCCGAAGCAGCGCCTTCACCGCCGGGACGCGAGCCGGGGCCACCGACAGCTCGCTGACGCCCAGGTCGACGAAGCGCCGGACGAAGCGCGGGTCGGCCGCCATCTCGCCGCACACGGCGACGTCGACGCCCGCACTGCGGCACAGCTGCTCGATCAGTCGCCAGATCGCCGTCGCGGCGGGATCGAGCAGATCGGCGACTCCGGACTCGGTGCGCTCGGCCGCCATCGTGTAGGCGACCAGGTCATTACTGCCAACGGACACGAAGTCGACCTCACGGCCGATCTCATCCGCCGCGAGCGCCGCCGCCGGCACCTCGATCATGGCGCCTATCCCCGCAAGGTGGCCATGTGCGATGCGGTCTGCGTCGAGGGAGGCCACCGCGGCCGCGACGGCCGCCTGGAACTGCCGCGCCTCGGATGCGATCGTGACCATCGGCGCCATCACCGAGACGTTATGGCCCACCGCCGCTCTGCTAATCGCCCGCAGCTGAGTGTGCAGCACCGCCGGATTGGCGAGCAGCCAGCGCAGCCCACGCACCCCGAGGAACCCGTTGTGCTGCGGATCGAGCGCCAGGGCACGCACCGGTTTGTCGCCGCCTGCATCCAGCACCCGGACCACAACCGGTCGGTCGCCGAGCACCCCGAGAACGGCGGTGAGGTCGGCAACCTGCTCATCCTCATCCGGCAGCCGAGCATGATCGAGGACGAGCAGCTCGGTGCGCAGCAGGCCGACACCGTCCGCGCCCCCGTCGACGGCGGCCTGCGCGTCGGCGAGCGACCCCACGTTGGCTGCGACGAGCACCTGCCGCCCGTCCACGAACACCGGCTCGGCGCTAGCCCGGCGCTGCGCCTCGCGGGCCGCTCTTGCCTCGGCAACAGTCGCTCGGCGAGCGTCCAGGTCGTCCGGATCGATGTCGACCGTCCCCGCGTCGCCGTCGATCGCCAGCAGGGTGCCGACGGGGACTGCGTCTAGCAGGGAGCCGGCGCGCAAGACGAGCGGCAGGCCGAGCCCGCGTGCGACGACCACGGCGTGCGCCGTGGGAGAGCCCGCGGCCAGCACGATGCCGGCACCACCCCTCGACGCGACCGCACTGACCTCGCTCGGCCCGAGCTCTTCGGCGACCAGAATCGCCCCGTCGAGAGTGGGCGGGATGCGGTCGACCGGCTCGCCCAGCTCGGCCAGCACGGCCGCGCCCGCGTCCCGCACGTCGACGGCGCGGGCAGCGACTAGCTCATCTGAGCTGGCCGCCATCGCTTCCGCCGCGTCGCGCGCGGCTCGCCACCAGGCGGGCGCCGCGGCTGATCCGGTGGCGATGATCTCGTGGGCGGCCGCGGCCAGCTGCGGGTCGAGGAGCAATGCTCCGTGCGCACGCTGCAGGGCGTCGCCTCGAGCCAGCCGATTGGCCACAGCCGACAACGCGGTGTCGAGCAGGGTCCTCTCGGCCTTTTTGTCGTCCGCCGGTCGATCAGCCACGTCAGCCGGTACCGGGCGGACCAGCGGCCCGACGGCCAGCCCGATCGCTCCCGGAGCGGGTCCAGCCGTCGTCGGCTCGGCGGCTGGGGGGCCGTCTAGCTCGCCGAATCCACGGTCGACCAAGGTGGCCACCCGGTCCAGGGCCGCTTGGGCGTCGGGACCGGTTGCCGAAACGGCCAGCTGCTCGCCACCTCGCAGCGCGAGGCGCACGACGGCGAGCAGGCTGCGCGCGTCGACTCGATCGGCGTCGGCACGCCCGAGCCAGACCTGGGCGCTCAGCCCGCTCAACGCACCGATCAGGTCCGCCGCCGGGCGGGCGTGCAGTCCGAGCGCGTTGCGAAGAGTCAACGTCTGGGTCACTGCCGTCGACGGGACGGCCGGCGCCGTACGATCGGCCGACGAGGTAGCACCTGCGGCCCGCGCGGCGGCCGCGACGTCGGCCCGACTGGCGCCGCCCTGCGCGGTGGTTGCCGCGGCCAGCGCGCCTTCGACGAGTGGAGCGTCAACCACTTCGATCGTGGCCGCCACGTCGGGATCCAGGAACTCCAGGGCGGTCTCGGTGGTCAGCAACGCGCTTCCCAGGTCGTAGAGCACGACCACCCCTGCCGGGCTGGCGACAGCGTCGAGTGCCTGACTGATCCGGTCGAAGGACGTACCGAGGCCCCCGTCGTCGCCTCCGCCGGCCGCGACAATCCTGACGTCGGGCGCCATCTGGCCGGCCAGCTCGGCGACCCCCTCCGCGAGCCGGGCGGAGTGCGAAACAAGGACTAGGCCGACCCGGTCGGTCACGTCGCGGCGGTATCGGCCAGGGCCCGCAAGAGCAGCGCGGTTGATGTCGCGCCTGGGTCGGGGTGGCCGACGCTGCGCTCACCCAGGTAGCTCGCCCGTCCCTTGCGGGCCACCAGCGGAATCGTCGCATCGGCGCCCGCGGCTGCGGCGTCCGCCGCGGCGCGCAACACGTCGGCCACCGAATCACCGGCAGCGGCGGCCGCGTCGACGGCCGGCGTCAGCGCGTCAACCATCGTCTTATCGCCGGATTCGGCCTTTCCGCGCGCCACCACCCCGTCCCGGCAGGCGGTCAGGGCGGCGACGACGAGGGCCGCGTCGAGGTCCTGGGCGTCACCGACGGCCGTAGCGGCCCGCAGGAACCCGGTGCCGTACAACGGCCCGGCCGCGCCGCCGACGGTCGAGATGAGCGTCGTCGCGACGAGCTTGAGTGCGGCACCCGGCGTCGCAGGCGGGTCGGCGTCGAGCTTGCCGAGTACCGCCTGGAAGCCCCGGTTGAGGTTCTCACCATGGTCGCCGTCACCGATCTCACGATCGAGATGGGTGAGCTCGATGCGGTGCTCCCCCACGACCGCCGCCATCGCACGGATCGCCGCGACGACCTCGCCTGCGCTGCAGGTCACACGCCCCACCGCAGCGCCGGTGTGTGCACCGGCGCGTCCCATAGCTGCGCCATCTCGTCGTCGAGCTTGAGCAGGGTGATCGACATGCCCTGCATCTCGAGGCTGGTGATGTAGTTGCCGACCAGGGATCGGGTCACTTGGATGTCGCGCTCAGCGAGCTGCTGGCGAGCCGCTCCGTACGCCAGGTAGAGCTCGATCAGCGGCGTGCCGCCCATGCCGTTGACAAACAGCAGGGTCCGGTCATCGGCGCCGAACGGCAGGTCTTCGACCACGGCGCTGAGCAGCGTGCGGACGACCTCGTTCGCGGTCTGCAGTTTCACCCGTTCGCGTCCCGGCTCGCCATGGATGCCGATGCCGATTTCCATCTCATCGTCGGCCAGCGTGAAGCTCGGCTCGCCGGAATGCGGCACGGTGCAAGGGGTCAGTGCCATACCCATGGACCGGACGCCGGCGACCACTCGCTGCGCGATCGCGTGCACCGCCGCGAGATCGTCCCCGCGGGCGGCAGCAGCCCCGGCGATTTTTTCCACCAGTACCGTCCCGCCGACCCCCCGACGGCCGGCGGTCCAGGTCGAATCCTTGACCGCGACGTCGTCGTCGACCACCACGCTGCGTACTTCGATTTCCTCGGCCGCCGCCAGCTCGGCCGCGGTCTCGAAGTTCAGTACGTCCCCGGTGTAGTTCTTCACGATGTGCAAGACCCCTGCGCCGCCGTTCGCCGCTTGTGTCGCGGCCAGCACGGCGTCCGGTGTGGGCGAGGTGAACACCGCGCCGGGGACGGCAGCCGCGAGCATCCCGGCTCCGACGAAGCCGCCGTGCAGCGGCTCATGTCCCGATCCGCCGCCGGACACCAGTGCGACCTGGCCGCTCACCGGGGCGTCCGCTCGCACGATGAAGTCCGGCCCGTAGTGCACTCGGACCAGGTCCAGGTGGGCGGCAGCGAACCCGTGGAGCGCCTCGGTGACGACAACGGCCGGATCGTTAATGATCTTCTTCACGTGGACTCCCATGCGAGTGGCGTTCAGGCGGCAGCGCCGTCCCTAGTGGTTTCTTACCGTGACCGCCAGTGGACTGCCAAGCACACTCGTACGACGATGCCGAACGAATCCCGTGGGCGACCATGACGGCTCGTGTCCAAACTCAACGGCTGGCAGTCATCCTCGGCGCCCTGCCGTTGCGCTGACGGCTGGGTCCCGGCTGCGGAGCACGAACCACATCAGCCAACCCGCCGCAGCCACGAGGACAAGGGTGATCAACCGATATACCGCCACGCCCGCTGTGGCCGACTCTGTCGGAACGCCGCCGCTCACCAGCGCAAGGATGAGCGCTCCGTCGACGATGCCGATCCCGCCGGGTAGCAGTTGGAAGAGACCGGCGGCGGCATCTGCCGCATAGGCGACCAGGACAGTCCGTGGGCTGAGGTCGGATATACCGGCGGCGTGGCAGGCCAGCACCAGGCAGGTCACGTCCGCCGCCCAGTTCAGTGCCGCGAATCCGACCGCGGCCAGCCAATCGGCTGCGCGCGGGCGGATGACCACCAACTGTGCGACGAATGCCCTGACCCGTTGACCGCCGGCGGAGTGCTCGCGTCCGCGCAATCGATTGACGCCGCGCAGTAGCCGTTGGCCCAGTGCCGAAACCCGCTCGGGGTGCTGCGCCGCGACACGCATGCCGATGGCCATCGTCAACGCCGAACCAGCCGCTACCAGGCCAGCTATCGAACCCTTACTGCCGGCCCCGACCAGTAGTGCTGCGGCCAGCCCGAGACCGGCCAGGGTCGCCCCGCTGACCAGGCCGGTGATCACTACCGTCCACGCCGCAAGGGGTGCGCTCGCCCCGAACCGCCGCATCCTGGTGAACCCGTAACCGCTGGCCAGCGCCGAACCCGCAGGCAGCGTTGCACTCAGCGCGTTACCGGCGAGCAGGACCGCCGCTATTCGCCGCAGTGGTACGCGCAGGCCCCCGCCGCGCAGCATCTGACGGTGCATCGCCGCAAAGGCCACCAACGATCCGGCCTCTGCGATGATCGCGAGCACGACCAATGTCCAGTTGACATGAGCTAGCGCCGCGCCCGCGCCGCCAAGGTGTGGAGCGAGTAGTACTGCTTCCACCGTCAACAGGGCGATGACGAGCCACCCGATCAGGACACGTGCACCCCGGCTGCGCACGATCGCCTTGAGCCCGCCGCGCCCGTCGACCTGCTCCGCAACGGGCACAAGCCGAACGATACGTCCGGTGGGCCGGGTCCGGCTTCGCCCGGCCGAGAGCTACAGGGTCCCGTTCTCGCCGCCGCGGGTGACCTGCTCATAGCTCGGCACGGCCGGGGTTTCCTCCGTCGGGTCGGTCCAGTCTGTGCTCATCGCCGTGCCTTCCGAGCTGCGGTCCGCTGATGGATAACCACTGTCGGCCCGAACAGTGCACAGGGTAAGGCGTGCCCTGGATTCGGCGACGTCAGCCGCCGGTGACAGCCGGCCACGGGTTGACCCGGCATCCCTGCAGCGAAAGTGTTTGCTGCTGCATGACCGGTGCCGGCTGTCCGGGTCCGGGACAGAGCCGGTGCTGATGTCCGAGCCCGTGGCCGACCTCATGGTTGACCAATTCCTGCCGGTAGGCCGCCAGGTCGCCGCCGTAGCTAGTTATCCCGTAGAACCACCGATCGGAGTTGATCATCGCTCTTGATCCGTTCCAGCAGTCCAGCCAGCCGCCCGTATCAAGGGGTGCGCACAGCCGGTCCGTGGTGAGCGGGGTGGCCAGCGTGACGACGATCGCGGCCTGCTCGAGGTCGTTGACCTCGACGAACGCGACGTGGTCGACGCCTTGCCAACCACGTGGGTCCACCAGGGTGGTGTGGACCTGGCCGGCGAAGTCCGCACCGTCCACCGGGATGGCACCTTCGATCTGGACGGCATACCGCACGACACGTCCCGGTCCAGCAGCCGGGTAGTTCGCCACGACGGTTTGGAACGTCCCCGTCCCCTGCAGCGTCCTTGGCACTGCGGTCCGCTGGGTCAGATCAGAAGGCGGCCGGCGGGCGACCGTGGACGAGGGGGGTGCTGGCGCCGCGGCAGACGGCTTACCGGCGGGCCGCTTGGTCGCTGAGACAAACGTTGACGCCACCGGCGTGCGCAGCCGAGGCCGAACATGCGAGGCTCCACAACCCGCCACCGCGACCATCGTGACGAGCGCCGCCCCGATGATCGGGGCAGCCGCCGGGCGCCGGGATCCGGCGCATGTGAGCACCTCTCGAACCGTAATCCGACCGGGTGAACGTGCACGTTGACCTCGCCGTCGAGGCACGCGGGCGGCGACCTGGCGGCCAGGCGCTGCGAGTTAGTCGACGGCGCGGGCAGCTGACAGGGTCTGCCAGTCGTCGACGTCCAGCACGAGGTCGAGGGCATCCAGAGCCTCGTCGAGCTGCGTGACCTTGGATACGCCCAGCACCGGGACGATTGCTGGCTCGCCGCCGAGCATCCAGGCCAGCACCACCTGGTTTGCGGTGGCGCCCCGCCGGCGCGCCACCTCGTTCAGCGCGGCCAGCTCCCGCACCGTGCCGGCGTGCCGGTAGCCCTGGGGCAATTCCCGGTCGGGTCGGGTCAACGAGCCGTTGATCAGCGGGGAGAACGCGGCGAGCGTGGTCCGCCGAGTCACTGCGTAATCGATCACCGCTCGCGGCAGGAACACGTGCGGGCCGAAGTCGGCACCAGGGCGGGGGGTCGGATAGGAGTGCCGCATCTGGGCGATGTCGTGCGCC
>JBDUCV010000053.1:0-16969 GCA_040003255.1 Actinomycetota bacterium | reverse complement strand
GGCGAATACTGCCGTCGGTCCGGCCGTGCCCGCGGCCGAGGTCATGCCAGTTGCCACGACGGCGGATCTTGACGAGGTGGCGGCCTCGGCCGACCTCGTCCGCGTGTACCTGAACGAGATCGGCAAGGTCGCGCTACTGACCGCGGCGGACGAGGTCGAGCTGGCTAAGCGCATCGAGGCCGGCCTGTATGCCGACAACCTCCTGGACACCTCGAAAGCCCTACGCGCTCCGCGCAAGCGTGATCTTCGCGCCCTGGTGATCGACGGCGACCGCGCGAAGGATCACCTGCTGCGCGCCAACCTGCGTCTGGTGGTGTCACTCGCCAAGCGCTACACGGGCCACGGCATGCCGTTTCTAGACTTGATCCAGGAAGGCAACCTCGGGCTCATCCGCGCGGTCGAGAAGTTCGACTACACCAAGGGCTTTAAGTTCTCGACGTACGCGACGTGGTGGATTCGGCAGGCGATCAGCCGCGCGATGGCCGACCAGTCGCGCACCATTCGACTGCCTGTGCACCTCGTCGAGCAGGTGAACAAGCTGCAGCGGATGCGCCGCGAGATGAATCAGGAGCTGGGGCGGGAGGCTACCCACGCAGAGCTCGCTGCCGAGCTGGACGTCAGCGAGGAGCGGGTGCGTGAGCTCATCGATCTGTCGCGTGACCTGGTCAGCCTGGACCAAACGGTCGGCGCGGACGACGACGCATCACTAGGCGATTTCATCGCCGACGACAGCGCGCCGGCCGCTGAAGCATCGGTTGAGGCCGGGCTGATGCGCACCCAGTTGCACTCGATACTCGGCACACTCGAAGCTCGCGAGGCGGCGGTGGTGCGGATGCGTTACGGCCTGGACGACGGGCAGCCGCGAACGCTCGATGAGATCGGCCGCGCCTTCAAACTGTCGCGGGAGCGTATCCGCCAGATCGAGCGGGAAACGATGGCCAAGCTCCGCCACCCATCGCGGGCGCAGGCGCTGCGCGACTATCTGGACGACTGATCTACCGCGGTCGTTCCGCGGTTCTAACATCTTTGTGCGGATGTGCCGGACAATGGACGCCGTGAGCCACCACAGCGAACTCATTGACACGACCGAGATGTATCTGCGGACTGTCTACGAGCTCGAAGAAGAGGGCGTCGTCGCCTTGCGGGCTCGCATCGCCGAGCGCCTCGGGCAGAGCGGGCCGACCGTCAGCCAGACGGTGGCGCGGATGGAGCGCGATGGCCTGCTGCACGTCGCGGGCGACCGCCATCTGCAATTGACCGACCTTGGCCGTCGCGAGGCGATCGCCGTCATGCGCAAACACCGGCTCGCCGAGCGGCTGCTGGCCGACGTGATCGGCCTGGAGTGGGAACAGCTGCACATCGAAGCGTGCCGGTGGGAACATGTGATGAGCGAGGCGGTCGAAAGACGCATCCTGGCCCTGCTCAAGAAGCCGTTGGTCTGCCCACACGGCAACCCGATCCCCGGGCTGGAGGATCTCGGCCTGCCGTTCGCTACGACAGACATGGCGACCGATCTGATCACCCTGACCGTTGCTGCGGAGGCGCCGCAGGCGCGGGTAACCGTCAACCGGATCAGCGAGCAACTTCAGCCCGATGCCGACCTCATGCGGCGATTCAAGCAGGCCGGAATGCAGCCGGGCCGGACACTGTCCGTCAAAGCGACGCCCCGTGGGGTTGAGGTCTGGGACGGCGGTGACGGTGCCGCGTTCGACACCGTGGTCAGCGACCATGTCTTCGTCCAGCTGGTCTCCGCCGCGATCCCGGCGCGAGTAGTGGCGTCGCGAACTCCACCGGCCGCCCGCGTAGGCTGACCAGCGCGATCGCAAGCCGCCGCCGTCTCGCCGTCGCTCGTTGACTCCGCCGGCCATCGTGCCGTCCGACTGGCCGGCCCCGCGCCGAAAGGGGAACGGTGGCTCACGACCCGCAGGGTTTCCTCCGGCACGCGCGCGTCGACACGCCCAAGCGTCCGGCGGACCAAAGAGTGCGCGACTGGCGACCGATCTATCTGCGCGCATCGGGCGAGGTCGTGGAGCAGCAGGCGTCGCGATGCATGGATTGCGGCGTCGCGTTCTGCCACAGCGGCTGCCCGCTCGGCAACCTGATTCCTGAATGGAACGAGTATGTGTCGCGCGATGACTACGCGATCGCCAGCGAGCGGCTTCACGCAACGAACAATTTTCCGGAATTCACCGGCTGGGTCTGTCCCGCGCCGTGCGAGGCGGCGTGTGTGCTCGCCCTGAACACCGAGCCGGTGACGATCAAGCAGGTCGAGATAACGATCGTCGAGCGGGCGTTTGCGGACGGGAATGTTCGTCCGCAGCTCCCGGCGGAGCGCACCGGGCGCCGGGTGGCAGTGGTCGGTTCCGGACCAGCGGGGCTCGCGGCCGCCCAACAGCTCACTCGAGCCGGGCACGACGTCACGGTTTTCGAGCGCGATGACCGCATCGGCGGTCTGTTGCGCTACGGCATCCCCGACTTCAAGATGCCAAAGGACATCATCGATCGGCGCATCGCCCAGTTGATCGCCGAGGGAACGGTATTCCGCGTCAGTACCGAGGTGACGCCCGACAACGTGCCTGCACTGAGAGCGCAGTTCGATGCGGTCGTCCTGGCTGTCGGCGCGTTGCGCCAGCGCGAGCTCGACTATCCCGGCCGTCACCTGGGTGGCGTGCACCAGGCGATGGAGTACCTGCCGATGGGCAACCAGGTGCAGGCCGGCGATGTCGACCGTCCGGCGATCGACGCCGGGCAGCGACACGTGATCATCATCGGTGGCGGCGATACCGCGGCCGACTGTTTGGGTACCGCTAACCGCCAGGGCGCCCGATCGGTGACCGTCCTGGACCACAACCCCCGGCCCGCCCGCCGAACCGGTCTGGTCAACCCGCGCTGGCCCTCGGCGCTGATCAGCCGCGGAAACTCCCCAGCACACGACGAGGGCGTGCATGAAGCGTGGGCGCAGGAGGTCGTCGAATTTCTGGGCGACGAGAATTCGGCCGTGCGCGCCGTCGTTGTCGATCGGGTCGAGATCATCCGGGTGAACGGACACCGGGAATTTCGCGCGGTGCCGGATTCGCGCCGCGAGCTACCCGCCGACCTGGTGCTGCTCGCGGCCGGATTCGTCGGCACCGATGTCCCTGAGCTGCTCGCCGCGCTCGACGTCCGCCCAGACCCTCAGCGCGCCACGGCAGCGGTGGACCATTCGTGGCGGACGTCGGCCGATGGTGTCTACGCCTGCGGGGACGCGACCCGCGGCGCCAGCCTGGTGGTGTGGGCAATCGCGGAGGGACGCGCGTGCGCCGCAGCTGTGGATGCCGCGCTGTCCGGGGCATCGGACCTACCCCGGCCCGTGGCACCTTACGCGGCATCGCTGTAGTGGCCGCAGCGATGGACGGTCGGCCCCTACCTCGCATCACGCCGATTTAGGCATCCGCAGCCGGGGGGTTCGGCGCGGATCGAGCCCATGCGTCAAGGCGCCGAGCAGCAGATCCGCCGCGGTGTAGGTCGGGTCGCTCGCCAGCGCACGCTCGGCGGCCATCCCGGCCAGCGGACCATTGCCGCTGCGCCACTCCGCCCAGCCGAACAGGAACAGCGGCGGGGCGTCGTACGGGGGTGGAACCCGACGGGCGAGGTCCCGCCATAGAGGTCGACCGTTCAGCCGGCCCTGGTCGATCGCGAGCCACACTGCGTCACGAATCGCCGTCTCGGCGAGGCCGGTGGCGTACCGAGCAACGTCCGGGTCGGATATCCGGCCAGCGCCGGGCGCCAGGAACAGCGTCGAGTCGACCTCTCGTGCGGCGGCGAAGATGGCCCGCTTGAGCGAACGCTCGTGGCGCGCGCCATGCCCGTAGAGAACGGCCTGCACCGCACGATCTTCGGCGGCGTCCAGTTCCGGCAGCATCGCCCAGCGAGCCTCGTCATCGTCCGAGGCCAACTGAGCGGCGAGGTCGGCACGATCTGGCAGGGCCACCAGACCGGCATAGGTCGCGGTGGCGGCGGCAAGGGATGCCTTTCCGGCCAGCGGTCGGCCCTTCGCGGGGCAGCACCGTTCGTCGGCACAGACGTAGGACCACCAGCGCCCCGAGCTGACCAGGAGCGCGTCGACGAGGTCCGCGCCCACCTTTTCGGCCAACTCCCGCAGTTCGGCGACCATGGCACGTCGCGGCAGCGAATCGGAACCGTGCCGGACGTCGTCGTCCTCGTAGATCACGCCGACGACACTCGTTGCTCCACCGTGGGCCACCGCGCGGACCGTGGCCGGCAACGCCGAAGGGTCGGTGTCGATCGCAGAGAGGTCAGAGCGGGCCGTCACCACGACGCGTTTGTCGTCCAAGCCGACGACCACCAGACTCTGACGCGGATGGAACCCGAGCAGGTACGGAACCGCCTCGATCAGGTCAGCGGGCGCCCGGACACGAAATATTTGCTTCGGAAGGTCGGCAATCGGCTCGGTACCGGGATCGGTCATGAAGGCGAGTCTCGAAGAGCACGCGCTGGCCGGCCAGGGGGTCAGCTCATCTGTGGAGGACGCCGCGCGTTGTGGATTGAGATCGACGTCCGGTCGGCGTGGTGTACTAGCTGCCCGGGCGGGCAATTCATTGCAGGGTTCCTTTGCGCCAGCGTGTCGCGGCCTCGGCGAGATCGGCGGCCGCGCGATCGTTGTGGTCGGCCCGGTCACGCTCGGCAGGCGGGTCGTCGAGGCGCAACTGATCACGTCGTCCGGAGGCGATGACCCGGAAAAAGGCGGACGCTCGCTCCAGCGCCACATCGAAGTCTCCGCGGTACGCGCCGGACAACAGGTCGTCGCCGAAACGACGCATCGCCCCTGCATCGGCGAACTCGCCGACGCCCGCCACCACCGCGTCGGGCTGGGCGTACGGGCTACCGGCCCGCCAAAGTCTGGTCACGTCGTCGGCGTGCATACGACACCATTGCCGCAGCAAGTAGAGCGCCCACAGGGCTCCGGGCAGGCTCACCGGGTCGGCGTCGCGCCACAATGCGGCCAGCGTGTCCAGGCCGAGCGTGTCGGCTAGCGCGACCAGGCGCGCCACAGTGGCACGCTCGGCGGATTCCGGTTTGCGTCCGGCGGCCAGCACGACTGCGGCCGTCGCCGCGGCCACCTCGGCGCGGGCCTCGGGGCCGGGGTCGTCCGATTGGCGGGCGGCGTCGATGAGGTCGGTGAGGTCGGCATGCGGCACCGGTCGGTGCGGCCGTCCTGATCGATCCTGCTGGTCGGGCATCTCACCTCCGCGAAGGTCGGCGCTACACGGGCTGCTCTCATTCAGGCTACGGGCGGGTCCGATCGCCTCGCTAAACAGGTACGGTGGAACGCGACGTCGGTCCGTTCATGGCCCCCGGTCCCACATTCGCCGCCACGAGCGGCCTTTCGCCGAGAGGCGACCTGGCGGACCGACGTCTAATTTCCATTCTCCGACCGCGACCCGCTAGGAACGGCTCATGAGCGGTGACGGCGATGGCTGGGTCCGCTGCTCGCTGGGACACCGGCATTGGGGACGCTTCGGCGCCGCCGGCCTGCTAGTCAATGACGGGCAGCGCTCGGTGCTGCAGCACCGGGCGCCGTGGACGCACGAGGGTGGGACCTGGGGGCTGCCAGGGGGCGCGCGCGACAGTCACGAAGACCCCGTCACGAGTGCTTTGCGCGAGGCGCGCGAGGAAGCAGCGATCCTGGAGCCATCCATCGCCCCGGTGGGTTACTGGATCGACGACCACGGCGGATGGTCCTACACCACCGTGGTCGCCGGTCCGCGTACCCAGATCCGCCCCCACCCGGCCAACCCGGAGAGCACGGACGTGCGTTGGTGGCCGGACGAGCAGATCGCCGGGCTGCCGCTGCACCAAGGATTCGCGGCCAGTTGGCCCAGTCTTCGGACGCCGCCGCGCCCGCTCGTGCTGGTACTGGCAGACGTCGGCGCAGGCCAACGTGCGGCCGCGGCCGTACGCAGCGGCATCACCGCACTTGCCCGCGACGGCATCGCCGCCCGCGACCTGCCGCCAGGCGTCGACGCGGGGTCACTGTCCAGGCTGCTCCCCCGAATCATCGTGACCACCGCTCTCGCGCCAGGCGCCGACGCGGCGGGCTGGTGGACCGCCTCCATCGACAGCCTCACCGAGGGCGCGACCGTCCGTCAGGCGCAGAACGCCGCGGTGAGCATCGGTGCGCAGACCGTCGTCGTCACCGCAGAACCGCATCCCCCCGCGCCGGCCACGATCCGCGCCGAACCCAGTTGGCTGCTCTCGGTGCTCCGTGCACGTAGCCCCTTGTAGCACTGCTCGTTCTCCGCCGCGCGGTCGCCCCGAGATGGACCGTCCGTGAGGCGGGCGTCACGATGTCGGCATGCGACTCGACCACCTTTCCTATGCGGCAGGAGCCGAAGGGCTCGCGTCTTGTGTTCAGCGGCTCGGCTCGCGGCTGGGCGCTGGATTCACCGACGGTGGTCTGCATCCCGGATTCGGCACCCGCAACTTCGTCCTGCCAATGGCCGGCGGTTGCTACGTCGAGGTCGTCGAGGCACTCGACCACCCGGCCGCCGATACGGCGCCGTTCGGCCGGGCGGTCAAGGCGCGCGCCGAGGCGGGCGGCGGGTGGCTCGGCTGGGTGATCGGCGTCGACGACATTGCCGTCGTCGAGTCCCGCCTCGGTCGTTCGTCAGTCGACGGACATCGCCGTCGCCCGGACGGGTTCGACCTGCTGTGGCGCCAGGTCGGACTGGCGGATTTGGCCGAGGACCCGCAGCGCCCGTTCTTCATCCAGTGGCTTACCGATGCCGGGCATCATCCGTCCGTGGGCGCGGGCACCGTCGCGTTGACCGAGCTGGAGATCGCCGGCGCCGAGCACGCCGTCGAGCAGTACCTAGGTGTTTCGACATTGCATCTGCTGGACGGGGTGCGGGTGCAATGGCTGCAACCCGGCGACGAAGGCACCGGGATGCGCGCCGCCACGTTCACCACCGCAGCGGGTCCGGTCCGCATCGACTGACCCGCCTCTCGGGTTCCGCCGTGCCGTCGAGCCGAGGCATAGTGATCACTCGTGCACACCGTTGCGCTGAGCTGGCGGCAGGCAGAGACCCTTGCCATGGTGCTACTCGCGTCCAGCGTGGCTCTCCAGTTCGCCAATACGGCACGGCTGCGTGTGCTCGGGCCGTTTCTGCGTGAGTCCGGCCTGCTCGCCGGGCTCTACGGACTGTGGCAGCTGGCGGGAACCCTGGCGGTGGTGGGCACCGAGGGCGCGTTCGCCCGTGCACGCTGGATCTTGCGCACCGAACGGGACTGGCACCTGCCAAGCGAGCTCGACGTCCAGCATCTGATCGCGCCGCACCCGCTGCTCACCCAAGCGTGCAACCTGTACTACGCGACGATGCACTTCCCCTCGCTGTTCGCGCTGTTGATCTGGCTGTTCGCTCGACACCGTGATCGCTACGGACAAGTTCGCACGACCGTCGTGGGGCTGACCGCGGCCTGCTTCGTGATCCAGTTGCTACCTGTCGCGCCGCCCCGACTGCTGCCGGCTTTCGGGTTCGTCGACACCGCGGAGCAGTACGGCCAGTCGGTCTACGCGGCGTTCGGCGCCATCGGGGCCGACCAACTCTCGGCGATGCCCTCGGTCCACGTCGGCTGGGCGGTGCTCGTGGCGCTGGCCGCGATCACGATCAGCCCCAGTCGATGGCGCTGGCTAGTGCTCGCGCACCCGATCTTCACTGCGTTCGTGGTGTCGGCCACCGCGAACCATTTCTGGCTCGACGGACTCGTCGCGGTGGCAGTGCTCCTCGCTGCGCTATCGGCGCAGGCCGGCGGTCGACGGGTCGTCGTCCAGATGCGTACTGGCCGCTCGGCAGGTGCCCCGGTGCGTGAGGACGAGCTAGTCGCCGCGATGTGACCCGGGTGTCGGTGCTTGTCGGAGCCTGACTTGTGAAGGATGCTGCATTGGTGGACGGACACACGGCGGCGGCCGCACATGCTCGCCCGCTGAACGCCGCACCGACGCGCGTGCCGATCGGCGACTACGGGTTCCTCTCCGATGGCGAGGCTTCCGCGCTCGTGGCACCGAACGGGTCGATCGACTGGATGTGCTTGCCACGGCTGGACTCCCCCAGCGTGTTCGGCGCGATCCTCGGCCGGCACGCCGGCAGCTTCAGCGTCGCGCCCTCGGACGTGTCTGTGCCGGCCGCCCGCCGCTATCTGCCCGGAACCATGATCCTCGAGACCAGCTGGGGCACCGCCAGTGGCTGGATCATCGTGCGCGACGTGCTGATCATCGGACCTTGGCGCCACGACACCGAGCTCTCGCACACGCACCGCCGGACGCCGACCGACTACGACGCGGAGCACGTGCTGCTGCGCACCATCCGCTGTGTCTCTGGCGAGGTGCAAACGGTCGTCGAATGCGAGCCGGTCTTCGACTACGGCCGCCAATTCGCGCGTTGGGACTACACCGAGCACGTATACCACCAGGGCGTCGCCCGGGCCGACGGCGGCGAACTGGCCCTCACGCTGACCACCGACCTGCGTCTCGGTTTCGAGGGGGGGCGCGCCGCCGCCCGCACCTTGCTGAAGGAAGGCGACGTCCGTTTCCTCGCGCTCTCCTGGGGTAGCAAGGAACCTCCGCTGCACTACGACGACGCGTACGCACGGCTGGTCTGGACGGCCCATCACTGGCAGCACTGGTTGGCCCGAGGTCAGTTCCCCGACCATCCGTGGCGTAGTTACCTGCAGCGCAGCGCGCTGACGCTCAAGGGCCTCACCTACGCGCCGACGGGCGCCATCATTGCCGCTGCGAGCACCTCGCTGCCCGAAACGCTGGGCGGCGAACGCAACTACGACTACCGCTACAGCTGGATTCGCGACTCGACGTTTGCGTTATGGGGCTTGTACTCCCTCGGCTTCGACTGGGAGGCAGTGGACTTCTTTTCCTTCATCGGAGATATCGCCAGCCAGGACGACGACCTGCAGATCATGTACGGCGTTGGGGGTGAGCGCGACCTAGCCGAGCACATCCTTGAGCATCTGCCCGGCTACGCCGACTCACGCCCGGTGCGCATCGGCAATGCCGCGTACGCCCAGCAACAGCACGATGTATGGGGGGCATTGCTCGACTCGGTGTACTTACACATCAAGGTCAACGAACATGTCGACGGACGCATCTGGCCGATCCTGGGCCGTCAGGTTCAGGCGGCCCTCAAGCAATGGCGCGAGCCGGATGCCGGCATCTGGGAAGTGCGCGGCGAGCTCAAACACTTTACCTCGTCCAAGATCATGTGTTGGGTGGCTGTCGATCGCGGCGCCCGGCTGGCGGCAATTATCGGCCAGGACGACGCCGCCACCGAGTGGCGGTTGGCCGCCGACGAGATCAAGGACGACATCCTCACGCATGGCGTCGATGAGCGTGGCGTGCTGACCCAGCATTACGAGACGACGGCGCTGGACGCGTCCCTGCTGCTCGCACCGCTGCTGCGCTTCTTGCCAGCCGACGACCCGCGCATCCGGGCCACTGTGCTGGCCATCGCCGACGAGCTGACCGTCGATGGCTTCGTGTTGCGTTATCGGGTTGAGGAAACCGACGACGGGTTCGCCGGCCAAGAGGGGACGTTCACCATCTGCTCGTTCTGGCTCGTCTCGGCGTTGTGCGAGATCGGCGAATTCCACCGGGCACGGCAACTCTGCGGGCGGCTACTCAGCTTCGCTGGGCCGCTCGAACTCTATGCCGAAGAGATCGACCCGAGAACCGGTGAGCACCTCGGCAACTTCCCGCAGGCGTTCACCCACCTAGCCTTGATCAACGCGGTAATGCACGTGATCTCGGCCGAACGCCTCGACGAAGCCTCCGACGACGTAGTTCACCCGCGCGCCGCCGACTGAGGCTTACTGCGCTCGTGCGGTCAGCGCACCGACGCCTGTAGTGACAGGATGCCGATCCCAGTTCCGAGCAGGATGAACAGCAGCACCGAAATGCACAACACGAAGTCCTCGAAACGCTCGCCGCCGGCCGATCGCCGACTCGTCGACGACGGCCGGCTCCCTCCCGGGGCGGTTGCGCTGGCCACAACTTGGGTTTACTCCCCACCGGCCAGCCATGGGATGTCGAACGCTCAAATTGTAACCTGACCGTGATCAATCGATCGCACGCCGTTTAAACCGGCACACGCAAGACACATGCCGAGTCGACCGCGGCGAGCCTCGACCTAACGCGGTGGGGCGACGTCTGCCCGCCACGCGCCTTGCTCGCGACCCCGATCCTCGATGAAGTCCTTGAATTGCTTCAGGTCGGCCTTGACCTGGTGATCATCGACGCCAACGACAGCACCGAGCTTCTCGACGACGCCCTCCGGCTCCCAATCCAGCTGGACAGTTACCCGGGTTTGCTCATCGCCAAGACGGTGAAACGTGACGACGCCCGCATGGGTCGTCCCGTCGGTGCTCTTCCATGCCACTCGCTCGTCGGGATGCTGCTCGGTGATCTCGGTGTCGAATTCACGCGTGACACCGCGAACACTGGTAACCCAGTGGGTGTGCGTGTCGTCAGTCTGGGTGATCGAGTCGACGCCGCCCATGAAGTTCGGGAAGGATTCGAACTGCGTCCACTGGTTGTATGCGGTGCGGACGGGGACATCGACGTCGACGGACTCGGTGACACTGGTCATTCGGTGCTGCCTCCTGTTTCGGTGCGGGTATGCGTGCTGCGGACGGATACGCCCGGCAGGACACATATACCCATTTCACCGACGATTCCCACGGTCCGGCGAGCCACCGGTCTGGGCGCCACGGGACGGAGGGGCGGTTTGCGGGCACGTGAAAACGGCGGGTGGGGCGCCACCGGATCAAACCGATGACGCCCCAGTGTGGTTCAGCTGCAGCCGCTGGTGCTGCCGCACCCTTCGCACACGAAGCAGCTGCCCGCCGGGCGCATCTTGGTGCCGCAATTCATGCACAGCGGGGCATCTGCGGAGCCCCCGGTCATCGCTTCGAGGAGCTCAGTCGAACTGTGCACCCCAGCCAGCAGGTCCTGCGCAGTCGTCGCGAGAACCGGGTCGTCGATGTCTGCCGGCGCCGCGGCCGCCCGATTGACCGGGGCGGATTGGGCCAGCGCCACGGTGTCGAGCTCGTCATCGTCGGAGCCGACAGGCTGATATGAGCCGGTTTCCAACTGCCGCATGCGTTCGCCCGCCGTGTGGATGCCCAGCGCCGATCGCGTCTCGAACGGCAGGTAGTCCAGCGCGAGTCGCCGGAAGATGTAGTCGAGCACCGACTGCGCCATCCGAATGTCGGGATCATCGGTGAGACCCGCCGGCTCGAAGCGCATGTTGGTGAACTTGCTGACGTAGGTCTCCAACGGCACTCCGTGCTGCAGGGCGATCGAGATCGCGATGGAGAACGCATCCATGACGCCGGCGAGTGTCGAGCCCTGCTTACCCAGCTTCAGGAACACCTCGCCCAGCCCGTCGTCCGGGTAGGACCCGGCCGTCATATAGCCCTCGGCTCCGCCAACCGTGAACGAGGTAGTGAGCGACGGTCGCGCCTTAGGCAGTCGGCGCCGCGCCGGGCGATAGTCCACCACCCTTTCCCCGACCGGCTCTTCGGCTTTCTCCGCCGAGCCGGCCTTGCCGACCGAGAGCGGTTGACCGACCTTGCAGTTGTCGCGGTATACCGCGAGCGCCTTCAGACCGAGCTGCCAGCCCTGGAAGTACACGTCCTCGATGTCCTCGACGGTTGCCGTCTCGGGCAGATTCACGGTCTTGGAGATCGCCCCGGAGAGGAACGGCTGGGCGGCGGCCATCATCCGCACGTGGCCCATCGGCCGGATCGCCCGGGCGCCCATCGCGCAGTCGAAGACTTCGTGATGCTCCGGGCGCAGTCCCGGCGCGTCGACCACGTGACCGTGTTCGGCGATGTACTCGACGATCGCCTCAACCTGCTCTTCCTGATAACCGAGCGCTCGAAGCGCCCGTGGCACGGTCTGGTTGACGATCTGCATGGATCCGCCACCCACCAGCTTCTTGAACTTCACCAGGGCGAGGTCGGGCTCGATGCCGGTGGTATCGCAGTCCATCATTAAACCGATCGTGCCGGTTGGCGCGAGGACGGACGCCTGTGCGTTTCGCCAGCCGGTTTTCTCGCCCAGCTCGTTGCCGGTGGCCCACTCCTTCGCTGCGATGGCAAAGAGCGACCGATCGCTGTCATGCAGCGGGCGAGCCGAATCATTCGCCGCGGCGTGCTTGCGCATCACACGGGCGTGTGCGACGGCGTTGCGGGCGAAGCCTTCATAGGGGCCGACGATGCCGGCCAGCTCGGCCGAGCGACGGTAGGACACCGCCGTCATCAGCGAGGTGATCGCGCCGGCCAGCGCGCGGCCGCCATCGGAGTCGTATGCGAGTCCGGACGCCATCAGCAACGCGCCGAGGTTGGCATAACCGATGCCGAGTTGACGGTAGGCGCGGGTGTTTATGCCGATCGCCTCGGTGGGGAAGTCGGCGAAGCAGATCGAGATGTCCATCGCCGTGATGATCAGTTCGACGGACTTGACGAAGCGCTCGGCGTCGAAAGTGTTGTCCTCGCGCAGGAAGGACAACAGGTTCAGTGACGCCAGGTTGCACGATGTGTTGTCGAGGCTCATGTACTCCGAGCAGGGATTGGACGCAGTGATGCGACCGGACTCGGGGTTGGTGTGCCAGTCGTTGATCGTGTCGTCGTACTGCACGCCTGGGTCGGCGCAGGCCCAGGCCGCCTGGGCGATGGTGCGAAAGAGCGTCTTGGCTGCCACCGTCTCGATGACCTCGTGGGTTTTGCGCGCCCGCAGCCCGAACTCGCGGTCATCTTCGACCGCTCGCATGAACTCATCCGACACCCGCACCGAGTTGTTGGCGTTCTGGTACTGGACCGACGTGATGTCGCTGCCACCGAGGTCCATGTCGAACCCGGCGTCACGCAGCACCCGGATCTTGTCTTCCTCGCGCGCCTTCGTGGCGATGAATTCCTCGATGTCGGGATGGTCGATATCGAGCACCACCATCTTCGCAGCGCGACGGGTCGCGCCGCCGGACTTGATCGTCCCCGCTGAGGCGTCAGCGCCGCGCATGAAGCTCACCGGGCCGGAAGCCGTGCCACCTGAGGACAGCAGCTCCTTCGACGAGCGCAGCCGCGACAGGTTAAGCCCCGCGCCGGAACCGCCCTTGAAGATCAGGCCCTCCTCGCGGTACCAGTTGAGGATCGAGTCCATCGTGTCGTCGACGGCCAGGATGAAGCAGGCGCTCACCTGTTGCGGCGAGGTCGTGCCGACGTTGAACCAGACCGGCGAATTGAAGCTAAACACCTGGTGCAGCAGCATCCAGGTCAGCTCGTGCTCGAACACCTGCCCGTCCGCCGCCGAGCTGAAGTAGCCGTTGCGCTCACCGGCGACGCGATAGGCGTGGACGACACGGTCAATCAGCTGGCGCAGCGACCACTCACGGACGTCGCTGCCCACCGCCCCGCGGAAGTATTTCGTGGTCACGATGTTCGCAGCGTTGACCGACCAGAAGTCGGGAAACTCCACGCCGCGCTGCTCGAAATTGACCGAGCCGTCACGCCAGTTCGTCAGCACCACGTCACGCCGCTCCCACGTGACCTCGTCATAGGGGTGCACGGCGGCCGTGGTGTGGACCCGCTGGACCGCCAAGCCATCGGCGGGGAATGACGCTGCGTTCGGACCATCCGCTTGTCGTCGCGTCGATGCATCCTGGGCGACGTGTGTCGGCTCTGCAGCGCCCTGCTCGATGGCCTCGGTCATGTCGTGGTCCTTTCCTCGCGCGGCTGCGGTGGTGCTGATGCTGATGGTGGCGGCGATTTCTGTACGCGCGACGCGACGGAGGTCGGAGCGCGATGATCGGTACGCAGTTCGGTGATGGCCTTCTCGAAGTCGTCGATCGAGCTGAAGGCCTGATAGACGCTGGCGAAGCGCAGGTATGCGACCTCGTCGAGCTGACGCAACGGCCCCAGAATCGCCAAGCCCACCTCGTCACTGGGTATCTCGGCGGCACCAGTAGCCCGGACCTCGTCCTCGACGGACTGGCCGAGCAAGGCGAGGGCATCCTCGTCGACCGGTCGCCCCTGACACGCTCGTCGCACGCCGTTGACGACTTTTGCCCGGCTGAACGGCTCGGTGACCCCGCTGCGCTTGATCACCGCCAGAGTGGCCTCCTCTACCGTCGTGAACCGACGACCGCAGGACTGGCAACTACGCCGACGCCGAATGACTTGGCCCTCGTCCTGCTCGCGGGAGTCGACCACCCGTGAATCGGCATGTCGGCAGTACGGGCATCGCATGGTCGCAATCCCTCCTGTCCGGGTCGAACGGCTCGGCCGGCGAGCCGAGAACGCAAGGCCTTGCTGTTCATAACGTGGGGACACGCTGTGGACAGTCCGAAAGCCTCTGTGGACGACCGATCCCAATCCGTGGATGACTTACATCATTGTAACTACTACATGTAGGGGTTGACCGTAGAACGCGCCTGCGGTTCGTGCAAGCCGAAACTGCCGCGTGTCGCGCGAGACGGTGCTCGAGCGGGGCCGGGCGTGACCGAGGCCCGGCATGGCTCAGCGTCTCAACCGGTACGCAGCGTCTGCCCCGGCAAGACGGCACCGTCGGCCAAGCCGTTTAGCCGCTCGAGCTCCGCGACGACGGCTCGCGGATCGCGTTGCGGAGCCAGTCGGGCGGCGATCGACCACAGGGTGTCGCCATCGTGCACGGTGACGGCTGCGGGCCGAGCCGGCCCGTTACCAGCCGGTGCGCGTGCGGCTGGCGCGGACAGCCAAGCTAGATAGACCAGCGCGGCAGCCATTACCGCCAACGCGGCCGCGAAGGCGACAGCGCCCCGCGACGTCAGGCGTAACCCGGCTGACCCGGCCGCCCGCGGTACTTCATCCCGCTCGGGGACGGGCAGTTCGAACACGGCGAACGCGGCGCCATCGGGTGCCCCGCTTTGGCGAGGCCGGTTCCGGTCGGCTGGCCGCGTCGCGTCCTCGATTACCCGCCGCGAAGCCGCTGGCGCGCGAAACGGCAGGACGGTGGCCGATGGCCGGTCGCGGTGCTCCCGATCCGGGATGTGGGCAACGGGTGGCAATTCGGTAGCCACGGACATCGCGGACTCCTCGGGGCTGACGACGTGTCGGTGTGTTGACTCGAACGCTCGTTCGATCGAACGCTTGTGCGAGGTGTACCAGCGACAGGTGACAAAATCCAGGATTCTCCGGCGTGTCGTTCGAACACATGTTTGAAATCGCCGGAAAAGGACGCTAGCGTTCCGCGCGTAGGCATCGCCTGGACGCCGGGATTCACGCACCGTTCGGCTCCGCGTCGTCCAGTCTTAATCCGCTGCCTCTGAAGAGGAGACGAACCGTGCCGCGACAGCCGCAAGCCCCGATCGCTGACTCCCCCGCGCCGCGCAAGCGGTCGGCAAAGGCAGTCGGCACCGGCGACGCATCGGTGACGCCGCTCCCCGACCGGACCAGTCGGCCCGGCGGTGAGGGTGCAGATGCGCTCACCGCCCGCCAGCGGGTGATCCTCGACGTCATTCGGGAATCGGTCGAGCGGCGTGGCTATCCGCCGAGCATTCGCGAGATCTGCGAAGCCGCGGGCCTGTCGTCCACTTCCAGCGTCGCGCACCAGCTCACCGTGCTCGAACGCAAGGGCTACCTTCGGCGGGACGCGAACCGGCCACGAGCGGTCGATGTGCGCGCCTCCGACTCCTCCCCGAACGGCACCCCGGTGAACGACGCGCAGCCGTCGCCCGTATTCGTACCCGTAGTCGGTCGGATCGCCGCTGGCGGTCCGATCCTGGCCGAGCAGATGATCGAGGACGTATTCCCGCTCCCGCGCTCGCTGGTCGGCGAAGGGACGCTCTTCTTGCTGCGGGTCGCCGGCGACTCGATGGTCGACGCCGCGATCTCCGACGGTGACTGGGTAGTCATACGCCAACAACCCACGGCCGAGAATGGTGAGATCGTCGCGGCGATGATCGATGGCGAGGCCACCGTCAAGACCTGGCGCCGCCGTGATGGGCATATCTGGCTGTTGCCCCACAACGACGCATACGCGCCGATCAACGGCGACGACGCCACCGTGCTCGGCCGCGTCGTCGCGGTACTGCGCAAACTCTGAACCATCAACTACTCGCGGCTTGCCGACCTCGCAGTCGACGATCCACGGTGGCCGCGGCTCGCCGCCAGCATGGTGCGAGCGCGACCGTGAGCAGGACCACACCGATGCATGCCCCGCCGACGAAGTCGCTGAGCCAGTGATAGTTCAGCAGCGTCATCCCGGCGAAGACGGCAAGTGGCCCAGCAACGCGGACGACGTTCAGGCACCCCATTGCCACGCCGCGCAATCCGGTCCGCGCGGCGCACGCTGCGATCACCCCCCAGATGGCGACGGCATTCGCGATGTGCCCCGAGGGATAGGAGTCGTGCGGGCTGGGGACGCCCGGCACCGCCGATGGAGGCGGCCGGGTCACCGATGACTTTGCCGCCGTGACGACGGCAAGTAGGCAGAGCAGGGCCACCGCGTAGCGCAGCAGGGGCTCGACCGAGCGGCTGCGCCAGGATAGCCAGCAGGCGATCGGGACGGTGACCCCGAGCACGGTGCCGCGCTGGCCGAAGAGGGTCAGCGGGTAGATGACCGGCTTGACCGGTCGGTGCACCAGATCGAGCGCGCGCATGCGGCGTGAGACCGCCGCGTCGAGCTGGCTAAGCAGGCCACCGTGGATTACATCAACGGTGACCGCGACGAACACGGCTGCCGCCAGCACGACGAGCCACCAGGGCGGCGCACCGGGAACGCGTGCGACCGCATCCGACCGCGGCTCACTCGGCAGTTGGCGGGCGATTCTCGACGCTCGGGGTGGCAGCGGGGGTGCCTGGCGGGGGGACCGGTGCAGCGGCGGGCGGTGGCCCGGCGAGCGGTGTGGCGGCAGTCGGCGCGGTA
>JBDUCV010000008.1:0-48093 GCA_040003255.1 Actinomycetota bacterium | reverse complement strand
AGCATCGCAGCGCCGATGGCGCGAGGAGCGCAGCGAGCGCGGAGCCGACCGATGACGGGGAGGCGACAGCGAGTGAGCATCGCAGCGCCGATGGCGCGAGGAGCGCAGCGAGCGCGGAGCCGACCGATGAGAGGGTCGGCCGAGTGAGCGTGCTGCTGCGCAACGTCCGGCCCTACGGCGAGCAGGCCGTGGATGTGCTGCTTGCCGACGAGGTGGTCGCCGCGATCGGCGCCGACTTGTCCGGGGACGAGGTGGTAAACGGCTGCGGCGCGGTGCTGCTTCCGGGGCTGGTCGACCTGCACACCCATCTGCGTGAGCCCGGCCGCGAGGACGCCGAGACGGTGCAGAGCGGCGCGGCAGCGGCCGCGCTCGGCGGCTACACCGCGGTCTTCGCGATGCCGAACACCGATCCGGCCGCCGACACCGCTGGCGTCGTTGAGCAGGTATGGCGACTGGGGACGCAGACGGGGCTGGTGGACGTCCAACCGATCGGCGCGGTCACGGTGGGCCGGGCGGGCGAGCGGCTCGCCGAGCTCGGCGCCATGGCGGATTCGGCCGCCCGGGTGCGGGTGTTCAGCGACGATGGCGCATGCGTGGCCGATCCGGCGCTGATGCGGCGGGCGCTGGAGTACGTCCGAGCTTTCGACGGGGTGATCGCCCAGCACGCCGAGGAACCGCGGCTGACGGCCGGCGCGCAGATGAACGAGGGTGAGGTATCGGCTCGACTGGGGCTGACGGGCTGGCCGTGCGTGGCCGAGGAGGCAATCATCGCCCGCGACGTCCTGCTCGCCGGCCACGTCCGATCCCGATTGCACGTCTGCCATGTCTCGACGGCCGGTGCGGTGGAGATCATCCGGCTGGCCAAGCAACGCGATTTGCCGGTCACGGCCGAGGTCACGCCGCACCATCTGTTGCTCACCGACGAATTGGCCGAGTCCTACGACCCGGTGTACAAGGTCAACCCACCGCTGCGGACGGCGCGAGACGTGGCGGCGCTGCGCACGGGATTGGCCGACGGCACGATCGATTGCGTTGCCACCGACCACGCCCCGCATGCGCTCGAGGACAAGGAGACCGAGTGGGGGGCGGCGCTGCCCGGCATGTTGGGTCTGCAGACGGCGCTGTCTGTGGTCATCGAGACGATGGTGCTGCCCGGCCGGCTCGACTGGCGTGGTGTCGCCGACCGGATGAGCGTTGCGCCGGCCCGGATCGGTCGACTGACCGGTCACGGCAATGCGATTGAGGTCGGCGAACCCGCGAATCTCGTACTCATCGACCCGGCGGCCCACTGGACGGTGTCGAGGTCGAGCCTCGCCTCCAGGTCACACAACACGCCGTTCGCCGGGCGTACCTTGCCCGGTCGGGTGATTGCGACATTTCTGCGTGGGCGCGCCATCGTGCTCGACGGAGTGTTGGCTGAAGCGGTGCCGGCGTGACGCGGGCGATTCTGGTGCTGGCGTGCCTGCTCGTGCTGGCGCTTGCGCTCTGCGGCATGTGGGTCGGCTGGCGGCAGCGTGCCGAGCGGCAAGCCAGTCTCGGCTCGCTGCCGCCGATGCCGACGGGCCTCGGGCAACTGCGGCTGGGACCGCACAGTGGGCTATACGTCGGCACCACGGTGGCGGACAGGTGGCAGGACCGGGTCGTGGCAGCCGGCCTCGGCCGGCGGGCCACGGCATCGGCGTCGCTTCACGATTCCGGAGTCGTGATCGACCGCGAGGGTGAGCCACCCGTGTTCTTGCCGTCCGAGGCGCTGGTCGGCGCCCGGCTCGGGGCCGGCCTGGCGGGCAAGGTGACGGGCGCGGGGGGCCTGCTGGTGCTCACCTGGCGGCTCGGCGACGCGGTGCTCGACACCGGATTCCGGGCCGACGACAAAGCCAGCTACCCGACATGGGTGGGCGCGATCGACGTGATGGTGACCGCCCGATGAAAGCAATCCTGGTGCTCGAGGACGGCCGCACCTTCGCCGGGGACTCCTACGGGGCGCGCGGCGAGACGTTCGGCGAAGCCGTCTTCGCCACCGGGATGACCGGCTATCAAGAGACGCTCACCGATCCGTCTTACCACCGGCAAGTGGTGGTGCAGACCGCCCCGCACATCGGCAACACCGGGGTGAACGACGAGGACGCCGAGTCGCACCGCATCTGGGTAGCCGGCTACGTCGTGCGTGACCCGGCCCGGCGTCCGTCGTCCTGGCGGGCGCGTCGCAGCCTCCATGCCGAACTCGAAGAGCAGGGGGTGGTGGGCATCAGAGGTATCGACACCCGAGCACTGACCCGGCACCTTCGCGAACGCGGCGCCATGCGCTGCGCAATCTCGGCCGACGTCTCGGGCAGCGCAGCCCGCAACCTGCTAGAGCGGGTACTCGCCTCGCCGCCGATGAGCGGCGCCGACCTGTCCGCCGAGGTGACCACCCGGCGGCCCTACACGGTCGACGCGATTGGCACCCGGCGGTTCACCGTGGCGGCCTTGGATTACGGCATCAAGGCAATGACTCCGCACCGGATGGCGCAGCGTGGCATCACCACGCATGTCCTGCCTTCGACGTCCACGGTCGCGCAGGTGCGCGCGATCGGCGCGGACGCGGTATTCCTCGCCAACGGACCGGGTGACCCGGCGACGGCCGACGACGCGGTGGCCACGGTGCGTGAGCTGCTGCGCGCCGACATGCCGGTGTTTGGCATCTGTTTCGGACACCAGGTGCTGGGCCGGGCGTTCGGGTTCGGTACGTACAAGCTCCGTTACGGTCACCGCGGACTCAACCAACCCGTCCAAGATCGGGTGACCGGCAAGGTCGAGATCACCGCCCACAACCACGGCTTTGCCGTCGACGCCCCGCTCGGTCGTGCGACCGATACCGAGTTCGGCGCCGTCGAGGTCAGCCACGTCTGTTTGAACGACGAGGTCGTGGAGGGATTGCGAGCTCGGGATGTGCGCGCATTCAGCGTGCAATACCACCCTGAGGCGGCCGCCGGTCCGCACGATGCGGGTTACCTGTTCGACCGGTTCGTCGAGCTTCTGGAAGGCGACGGCGAGTGAGGATCGCAGCGAGCGTCGGCTCGCGAGGACCGGAACGAGCGCGGAGCCGACCAATGTCACTGGAAGGCGACTGAATGCCGCGCCGCACCGACATCGAGCACATCCTGGTCATCGGCTCGGGTCCTATCGTGATCGGCCAGGCATGCGAGTTCGACTACTCCGGAACCCAGGCGTGCCGGGTGCTGCGCGCCGAGGGATTCCGGGTCAGCCTGATCAACTCTAACCCGGCGACGATCATGACCGATCCAGAGTTCGCTGACGCCACCTACATCGAGCCGCTGACACCGGAGTTCGTCGAGCGCGTGATCGCCGCTGAGCACAGCAAAGGGCGGCCGATCGATTCGCTCCTTGCCACTCTCGGCGGCCAGACCGCGTTGAACCTCGCCGTCGCCCTGCACGAGGGCGGGGTCCTCGACAAGTACGGCGTCGAGCTGATCGGCGCCGACATCGAAGCGATCGAGCGCGGCGAAGATCGCCAGCGGTTCAAGGACATCGTCCGCTCGGTCGGCGGCGACGTCCCCGAGTCGCGGGTGTGCGGCACGTTGGACGACGCGATCGCGTTCGCGGAGACGGTCGGCAACCGGGTGGTGATCCGGCCGAGCTTCACCATGGGCGGCCTCGGCTCCGGCCTCGCGAACGGCGCCGACGAGGTACGCATGATGGTGGCCCGCGGGTTGGCCGCGAGCCCAGTGCATCAGGTGCTCGTCGAGGAGAGTGTGTTCGGCTGGAAGGAGTTCGAGCTGGAGCTGATGCGAGACCGCAACGACAACGTGGTGGTGGTCTGTTCAATCGAGAACGTCGACCCGATGGGCGTGCACACCGGCGACTCGATCACCGTCGCGCCGGCGATGACGCTGACCGATCGCGAATACCAGCACATGCGCGACGTGGGTATCGCCGTACTCCGCGCAGTCGGCGTCGACACCGGCGGCTGCAACATCCAATTCGCGATCGACCCCGTCGACGGTCGGATGATCGTCATCGAGATGAACCCGCGGGTGTCACGATCGAGTGCTCTCGCCTCGAAGGCGACCGGGTTCCCGATAGCCAAGATCGCGGCCAAGCTGGCGGTCGGCTACACGTTGGACGAGATCCCCAACGACATCACCCTGCAGACCCCGGCGGCGTTCGAGCCGACGCTGGACTACGTCGTGGTCAAGGTGCCGCGCTTCGCGTTCGAGAAGTTCCCCGGTGCCGACCCAGTGCTGACCACGCATATGAAAAGCGTCGGCGAGGCGATGTCGATCGGGCGTAACTTCACTGAGGCGCTGGGCAAGGCGCTGCGTTCGATGGAAACCGATGACGCCGGGTTCTGGACGCGACCCGACCCCAAACTGTCCGACGTGGAGCTACGCGCCGCGGTCGCGACTCCCACCGACGGCAGGTTGTACCGGGTCGAACAGGCCCTGCGGGCCGGCTGGGCCGTGGAGCAGGTCGCGGGCCTGTCCGGCATCGACGCGTGGTTCGTCGACCAGATCGCCCAGGTCGTCGAGTTGCGTTCCGAGCTCGTCGACGCGCCGGCGCTCACCCCCGAACTGCTGCGGCGCGCCAAGCGCCAGGGCGTCAGCGACCGCCAGCTCGCCGCGCTGCGTCCCGAACTGGCCGGAGAGGACGGTGTGCGGTTGCTGCGGCTGCGAGCCGGGATCCGCCCGGTGTTCAAGACGGTCGACACCTGCGCGGCGGAGTTCGCCGCGAAGACGCCATACCACTACTCGTCCTACGACGAGGAGAGCGAGGTCGCACCGCAACCCGATCGTCCGAAGGTGATCATCCTTGGTAGCGGGCCGAACCGGATCGGGCAAGGCATCGAGTTCGACTACTCGTGCGTGCACGCGGTGATGGCGCTGCGCGAGGCCGGTTACGAGACCGTCATGATCAACTGCAATCCCGAGACAGTGTCGACCGACTACGACACGGCCGACCGGCTGTACTTCGAGCCCCTGACCTTCGAGGACGTGCTCGAGGTCGTGCACGCGGAACGGCAGTCCGGCACGGTTGCCGGCGTCATCTGCACGCTGGGCGGGCAGACGCCGCTCGGTCTCGCGCAGCGGTTAAAGGACGCCGGCGTGCCGGTGCTAGGTACCCAGCCCGAGGCAATCGACTTGGCCGAGCACCGGGGCGCGTTCGGTCGGGTGCTGCGCGAGGCCGGCTTGCCCGCGCCAAAGCACGGCACCGCGACCTCGTTCGACGAAGCGAAGTCAGTGGCCGACTCGATCGGTTACCCGGTGCTGGTGCGCCCGTCCTATGTGCTCGGTGGGCGCGGCATGGAGATCGTCTACGACGAGGTGATGCTCTCGTCCTACATAGCCCGGGCGACCCAGATAACCCCGGCGCATCCGGTGCTCGTCGACCGGTTCCTCGACGACGCCGTAGAGATCGACGTCGATGCGCTCTACGACGGCGAGGAGCTGTACCTGGGCGGCGTGATGGAGCACATCGAAGAGGCCGGCATCCACTCCGGGGATTCGGCCTGCGCGCTACCCCCGATCACGCTGGGCGCGCGAGACATCGCGACCGTGCGCGCGTCCACCGTCGCCATTGCTCGAGGCGTTGGCGTGCGAGGGCTGCTGAACGTGCAGTATGCGCTGGCCGGCGACGTGCTCTATGTGCTGGAAGCCAACCCGCGGGCGAGCCGCACCGTTCCGTTCGTGTCGAAAGCAACGGCGGTGCCATTGGCCAAGGCGGCGGCTCGGATCGCGCTGGGCGCCTCGATCGCCTCGTTGCGTGTCGAGGGCCTGCTGCCGAGTTCCGGGGACGGGGGCGACCTGCCCGACGACGCGCCGATCGCGGTGAAGGAGGCGGTGCTGCCCTTCCTGCGATTCCGTGGGCCGGACGGCAACCAAGTGGACTCTCTGCTCGGCCCGGAGATGAAGTCGACCGGTGAGGTGATGGGGTTCGACGCCGTGTTCGGGACGGCGTTTGCGAAAAGCCAGGCCGCGGCGTACGGCTCGTTGCCGGTCAGCGGGACGGTCTTCGTCTCGGTGGCTAACCGCGACAAGCGCGCCGCACTCTTCCCGATCAAGCGGCTGTCGGATCTGGGGTTCCGGATCCTGGCGACGGCGGGCACCGCGCAGGTGCTGCGCCGAAACGGCGTCGCCGCCGACGTCGTCGGCAAGTTCAGCGACGGGCCGGGCAACATCGTCGAGAAAATTCTGGCCGGCGAGGTTGACCTGGTGCTCAATACGCCGTGGGGATCGGCCGGCAATTCTGGCCCGCGGGTCGACGGGTATGAAATCCGCACCGCCGCCGTTGGCGCCGGCATCCCGTGTCTGACGACAGTGCAGGCCGCTGCCGCGGCGGTGCAGGGCATCGAGCAACTCGTTCGTGGCGAGATCGGTGTGCGCTCGTTGCAGGACCTGCACGCGCTGCTCGCCGCTTCTCGGGTTGCGCGTGGTGACCGACCATGACGCCATCAGGTCCACCGGGGCCTGATCCCGCGAGTGGGAGCCCAGTCCAGCAGATCGGCGAGATCGTGGCTGTGCAGCCGGTCGGCGACTATTGGCAGTTCACCGTCGCCGCGCCCGGAGTTGCCGCCGGGTTTCGCCCCGGACAGTTCGTAGCGGTCGCCGTCGGAGGGCCGGAAACCTCGATGCTGCTTCGGCGTTGCTTCGCTCTGTACGGCGCGGACGCCGACGGCACGGTGCGGTTCGTCGTCGCCGAGCACGGGCCCGGCACGAGCTGGCTCGTGCGGCAGGAGGTCGGCGACGTACTCGATCTCGTCGGACCGCTCGGTACGCCGTTCATGCTGCCTGCCGAAACCGGGCCGGCAGTACTCGTCGGTGGGGGGTACGGGACGGCGCCACTGATCCCGTTGGCCCGCGAGCTGATCGCTGTCGGCTCGACTGTCGAGTTCATCCTGGGCGCGGCGACTGCATCTCGACTGTTCGGCGAACCTGCCGCCAGGCGGACCGTCGGCGGCGTCACGGTCACCACCGACGACGGATCGGCGGGCGTGCGCGGACGGGTCACCGACGTGCTGTCGGACGTGATCACCCGCATCGGCGCCCGGATGGTGTACGCCTGCGGGCCGATGCCGATGCTGCGTGCCGTCGACGACGCTGCGCGCCCGCATGGCGTCGCGGTTCAGGTCGCGGTCGAGGAGGCAATGGCCTGCGGCATCGGGGTATGCATGACCTGCGTGCTTCCGGTGCGCGGCGAGGACGGCCGGTCGCGCTTCGTCCGCTCGTGTGTCGAAGGACCGGTCTTCGCCGCGGACCGGGTTCGGTGGGACGACGTGGGGAGGCTGCCCGACGACTTGGTGGGCGCCGACGCCATGCGAGGTCACTGATGGCGGACATGACGACTCGGCTGGCGTCGCTCACGCTGCCCAACCCGGTGCTGACGGCGTCCGGATGCTCGGCCGCGGGGCGCGAGCTCGGGCAGTTCCTGGATGTGGCCGGACTGGCTGCGGTGGTCACCAAATCGATCATGCCCCGCCCCCGGTCCGGTCGGCCGACTCCGCGGATGGCCGAGACGCCCAGCGGCATGCTCAATTCCATCGGCCTGCAGGGGCCGGGCATCGAATCGTTCATCGAGAACGACCTGGCCTGGCTGGCCGCCCACGGCGCACGCACGGTGGTGTCGATCGCCGGCGGGCACACTGAGGAATTCGAGTGGCTGGCGCACCGCCTCAACGGGCAGCCCGCGGTTTCGATGATCGAAGTGAACATCTCCTGCCCCAACGTCGAGAATCGCGGCCAGGTGTTTGCCTGCGACCCGATGGCGTCCTCGCGGGTGGTCGACGCCGTGCGCCGGGCAACCGACCCCGGAGTCCCGGTCTTCGCCAAGCTGTCGCCCGACGTCACCGACATCACGCTGATCGCGCGGGCCTGTGCCGACGCGGGCGCCGACGGGTTGTCGCTGATCAACACGTTGCTCGGCATGGTGATCGACACGGATCTGCTCGCCCCGGCGCTCGGCGGGGTCACCGGTGGATTGTCTGGGCCGGCGATTCGTCCGGTGGCGGTGCGCTGTGTGTGGCAGGTTCATCGTGCCGTCCCGCAGCTGCCGATCCTTGGCATGGGCGGCATCCGGTCGGGTTTGGACGCGTTGCAATTCGTGCTGGCCGGCGCGTCCGCTGTCTCGGTCGGAACGGCCGTGTTCGGCGATCCATCGGCGCCGGTGCGGGTGTTGCAGGAGCTCGAGGCGGCGCTGGACGAGCGGGGCTTTCGTTCACTCGGCGATGCCGTGGGTTTCGCGCATCTGTCCGACAGTGAACGGATGCAACGCCTGGTGTCGGCGTGATGTTCGGTGCCCGGCTGGAAGCCGCGCTGAGCGCTCGGGGATCACTCTGCGTGGGCATCGACCCGCACGCCGGCCTGCTCCGAGGGTGGGGGTTGCCCGACGACGTGACCGGGCTCGAACGGTTCGCCATGACCTGCGTTTCGGCGTTCGCCGGCGAGGTTGCGGTCGTCAAGCCGCAGTCGGCGTTCTTCGAGCGGTTTGGCTCGGCGGGCATCGCCGTGCTCGAGCGGGCGATTCGGCTGGCTCGCGAAGCCGGTGCGCTGGTGCTGCTCGACGTCAAGCGGGGCGATGTCGGATCGACCATGGCGGCCTACGCCGAGGCGTACCTGTACCCCGGGGCACCGATGGTCGTCGACGCGATCACGGTAAGCCCGTATCTCGGAGTCGGATCGCTGCAACCGGTGTTCGACCTCGCGGTGCGCCATGACGCCGGCGCCTTCGTGCTCGCGCAAACCTCAAACCCCGAGGGTCCGCAGGTGCAGCAGGCGACGGTCGCTGACGGGCGGCCGGTGGCCCAGGTAGTGGTCGACGACCTCGCCGCGCGAAATGCGAATGCGGTGCCGATCGGATCGCTCGGTGTGGTGTTCGGCGCGACGATCGAGGCCCACAAGATCGACCTCACCAGGCTGAATGGTCCGATCCTCGCACCTGGCGTCGGCGCACAGGGAGGCAACGCCGCTACCGTGCGGCGGATATTCGATGGGGTATTGGCCGCCGTACTGCCGAGCACCTCGCGTGAGGTGCTGCGCCATGGCCCCGACGTCGGGGCCTTGCGCGACGCGGCGCGTCGGCAGATCGACGAGTTCGCCTTCCTGCGCGGCTGACCGGGCGCTAGCCACTGGTGAGGGTATCCAGCTCGGCGAGGTCCTCGGCGCTCGGCTGCCACAGTCCCGCCTCGACGTTGGCGACGACCTGCGCCGCCGACGTCGCTCCCGCGATGACGCTGGCGACGGCCGGCTTTGCTGCCAGGCCCCCGATCGCAACATCCAGCAGGGTGACCGAGCGCACCGCGGCGAAAGCCTCGAGCTTCTCGATCACGTCGAACGTGGCCTCGGTGAGCACAGACTCGTGCCCCCATGCCTGAATGCGGCTGCCGTCCGGCGCTGCCTCGCCGCGGCGGTACTTGCCGGTGAGCAGCCCGTTCGCCAAGGGAAAGTACGGCAGCAACCCGATGCCATAGCGCTCGAGAGCCGGGACCAGATCGCGCTCGACATGCCGCGACAGCCAGCTGTACTCGTTCTGCGCGCTGACGAACCGCTCCAAGTGCAAACTGCGCGCAGTCCATTCGGCATCGGCGGTCTGCCACCCGGCGAAGTTGGAATGCCCGAGGTATCGGACCTTGCCCTCGTGTAGGAGGTCGGTGAGTGCCGATAGCGTCTCCTCTATCGGGGTCTCAGTGTCTGGGCGGTGCAGCTGGTAAAGGTCGATCCAGTCGGTGCGCAGTCGACGAAGCGATGCATCGACGGCGCGACGGACGTAGCGACGCGATCCGCGGGCACCCCAGTCCTCGCCGTTGGTGAGCCCACGAGACCGGACGTCGCTGCCGAACTTCGTGGCGAGCACGACGTCGTCGCGCCGCCCGCGCAGCAGCTCGCCGAGCCGCTCCTCGGACGCCCCGTAGGAATCCGCGGTGTCGAACAGGGTGATGCCGGCATCGAGGGCGGCGTGCACGACCTCGCGACTGGCCGCCATGTCGAGCTTCATGCCCAGGTTGTTGGTGCCGAGTCCGACGACAGACACCACCAATCCGGAGTTGCCCAAGCGACGAAACATCATGACTTCACCGTAGCGAGACGGTCCGAGCCGGTGAGCCGGTTCGCGGTCCGAGACCGAACGAGCTGATCAGCGGGTCACCCGACGAGCGTCTTGGTCGCCGCCACGAGCGCGGCCAGGCCCTTCTTGGCGTCGCTGAAGAACATGCTGGTCTTGGCATCGGTGTATAGCTCGTTGTCGATGCCGGCGTAGCCCGACGCCATCGACCGCTTGATCACGATGATCGATCGCGCATGGTCGACGTCGAGGATCGGCATGCCAGACACCGCGTTGCCCGGCCGGCGCGCGGCCGGGTTGGTGACGTCATTAGCGCCGATCACCAGCGCGACGTCGGTCCGGTCGAACTCGGCGTTGACGTCGTCCATCTCCTTGAGCTGGTCGTAGGGGACGTTCGCCTCGGCGAGCAGCACATTCATGTGGCCCGGCATCCGGCCGGCAACGGGGTGGATCGCGTAGGAGACGTCCACGCCGCGCGACTCGAGAAGCGTCGCGAGGTCGCGAACTTCGTGCTGCGCCTGTGCCGCGGCCAGCCCGTAACCCGGGACGATGATCACCTTGCTGGCGTACGCCAACTGCAGTGCGACGTCGTCGACTGCGATCGAGCGCACCGGCCCACCAGCCGTCGTCGCGGTATCGACGCCGGTCGCCCCGGTGCCGAAGCCGCCCGCGATGATGTTGACCACCGATCGGTTCATCGCGTCGGCCATTAGCTTGGTGAGAATGGCACCGGACGCCCCAACCAGGGCGCCGGCGATCGTCAGTGTGGCGTTGTCGAGGACGAAGCCGGCCATCGCGACCGCGGTGCCGGTGAAGGCGTTGAGCAGCGAAATCACGACAGGCATGTCGGCGCCGCCGATGGGCAGCACCATCAGCACGCCCAGGCCGAGCGCCGCGAAGACCACGATCAGCAGCACGCCCAGGTTGTGCACCCTGGCGATGACCGCAATACCCGCGGCGATGGAGCCGACGAGCAGCAACGCCGACACGAGCCGCGCGCCGGTAAAGCGGATCGATCCGCTCCAGTAGCCCTGCAGCTTTGCCGCAGCCACCAGCGACCCCGAGAACGTGATGCCGCCGATGAACACGTCCAGCACGGTTGCCGTCGCCGTGCCGGCCCCGACCCGATCGTTCTGCGCGTAGTCCGCCACCGCGATCAGCGCCGCCGCGCCGCCACCTACCGCGTTGAACAGGCTGACCAACTGGGGCATCGACGTCATCGCCACCCTGCGGGCCGAGTACAGCCCCGCTGCGGCGCCAATCAGCGCCCCGCTGACCAGCACCAGCCACCGGGTGCCGGTCATCGTCCCGCCGTCGATCACCGACACGATCACCGCGACGACCGCGACGAACATCCCGAACGCCGACAGCTGGTTTCCCCGCCGAGCGCTGGCGGGGGAGTTCATCAAGTGCAGGCCGAGCACGAAGCAGGAGGCACCGGCGAGCGAGGCGAGCCGTACGCCGGTTTCGACCCCGCCGCTCATCGGTCGGCCTTGTCAACCGGCATCGGTCGCCTCTTGAACATCTGCAGCATCCGGTCGGTCACGACATAGCCACCGACCACATTGGCCGCCGCGAACGCCGCCGCGACGAAGGTCAGCAAATAACCGAGGGGGCCGTCGACGAAAGCCGACAACAATACGACTCCGACCAGCACCACTCCGTGGATCGAGTTGGCGCCAGACATCAGCGGCGTGTGCAGCGTGGCGGGCACCTTGCTGATCACCTCGAAGCCAACCAGCAGGGCGAGGACGAAGATCGCCAGATCGCCAACGAATCCGCTACCCATCAGCTGTCTCCAGGAGTTTCACTGTCTCGGGGTGAACGACCCGTCCGTCATGGGTGATCACGACGCCGCGCTGGATCTCATCGTCCAGGTCGATAGTCAGCGTGCCGTCTGGTGCGACGTGCATGAGCAGCGCGGTGACATTGCGTGCGTACGCGGCGGACGCGCTGGTGGCCATCGCGCTCGCCAGGTTGCCCGCCCCGACGATCGTGACCCCGTTGGCTGTCACGATCGTCTCGCCGGGCTGGGAACTCTCTACGTTGCCGCCCAGGGCGCTGGACCCCATGTCGACGATCACCGAGCCGGCCCGCATGTTCTTGACCGCGTCAGCGGTGACCATTAGCGGCGGTCGGCGTCCCGGCACCTGAGCGGTGGTGATTACCACGTCGTGGCGGGCGATGTGCTGCGCCAGTTCCACCTGCTGCGCGGCCTGTTCGTCGTCGGTCAACGCGCGGGCGTAGCCGCCTTCGCCGGCACCGGATTCGACGGTCGTCAACTCGACGAACTGCGCGCCGAGCGAGGTGACCTCGTCCCGGGACGTCGGCCGCACGTCGTAGCCGCGCACGATTGCGCCCAACCGGCGGGCGGTGCCGATCGCCTGCAGGCCGGCGACCCCCGCGCCGAGCACCAAAACCTCAGCCGGTTTCGCCGTGCCCGCGGCCGTAATCAGCAATGGGAAGAACCGGTCGAAGTGATCCGCCGCGACGAGCACCGCCTTGTAGCCGGCGACGCTGGCTTGCGAGGTCAACGCGTCCATGGACTGCGCGCGGCTCAGCGTGCGGGGCAGCCCGTCCAGGCTGATCGCGGTGACCCCCCGCACGGCCAGGTCCGCCATCGCGGCCGGATCCAGGAGCGGCTGCAGCAGTCCCAGCACGCTTTGCCCGGAGCGAAGCGATGTCGCCGGCACCGGACCCACGCAAAGGATGACGTCGGCGCCTTGCATAACGTCCTCGGGTGCGGTCAGCTCGGCGCCGGCGGCCGCGTAATCCTCGTCGGCGAACCAGGCAGCCGCACCGGCGCCGTGGCCGATTGAGACCTCGAAGCCCGCGGCGCGCAGCCGGCGCACGGCGTCCGGTGTGAGAGCAACGCGGCGCTCACCCGGCGCGGCCTCGGCCACGACTCCGAGCCGTAACGCCATCTGCGTCCTCCTCGTCCCATCGTGCTGACCCGCCGCACCCTACCTACAGTGGCGGCATGCTCATCGGCGAACTCGTCACGCTGCGCGCGATCGAGCCCGACGACTACCCGATGCTCGCGCGATGGGCCAACGACGTCGAGGTCGAGCTGCTCGGCGGCGGCGACCCACCGGCACCGCGTCCGCTCACCAGCGTCAGCGCGATGTTCGACCGTATGCGTGATGACCGCGACGCCAGCAACTTCGCCATAGTCGCTGACGGGCTGCTCATCGGTCAGCTCGGGCTGCACGGTGTCGATCACGCCGCGAGCACTGCCGAGCTCGGTATCACCATCGGCAACCGTGAGTACTGGGGACGCGGCTACGGGCGCGAGGCGCTTCTCCTTGCGCTCGACTACGGCTTCCGCCTGCGCAACCTGCGCAAGATCTGGCTGACGGTCAACGCCAGCAACGAGCGGGCGATCCGGGCGTACGCGGCGGTCGGCTTCGTCGAGGAGGGCCGTCAGCGCGAACAGGTGTGGAATGCCGGCCACTACGACGATCTGGTGTACATGGGGATCATCCGGCCGCCGTCCGGTGGCCGATAGGTTGCCCGCCATGCGCGACGTGGCCGCCGGACGGCTGACCGTGCTGTCCGGTCCGTCCGGCGTGGGCAAGGGGACCGTCGTCGCCGCGGTCCGCGAATTGCATCCGCACGTGTGGGTGTCGGTATCTGCGACCACCCGCCAGCCTCGACCGGCAGAGGTGGACGGCGTCCAGTACCGGTTCGTAGACCGTGACCAGTTCGCGCGGATGGTGGATCGTGGTGAGCTGCTCGAGTGGGCGCGGTACGCCGGCAACCTGTATGGCACGCCGTTGAGGCCAGTGCACGAGCGACTCGCGGCTGGGGTACCTACCCTCCTCGAGATCGAGTTGCAAGGGGCGCGTCAGGTGCGGGAACGAATGCCGGAGGCCCAGTTCGTCTTCCTCGCCCCGCCGTCCTGGGACGAGCTGGAGCGTCGGCTGACCCGCCGCGGCACCGAATCCGGACCGGACATCGCCGAACGGTTGACCCAGGCAGCCGTGGAGATGGCCGCTGAGGCCGAGTTCGACGCCGTGGTGGTCAACGACGACGTTCGGCGCGCGGCCGCCGAGTTGGTAGCATTGATCGACGCCGTCTGCCCCCGGCCGTCCGATTGAGACCGGCGTGTTCATGCGAGACCGCCTGTTCGATCGAAAAGCGGCGTGCGGGCCCTTCTGAGCGAATCGAGAGCAATGTTGTCCGGAACCGTGTCCGCACCCGAGGGCATCACGAACCCGCCCATCGACGAACTGCTCGACCGCACCCAGTCGAAGTACGCACTCGTCATCATCGCCGCAAAGCGGGCCCGGCAGATCAACGCCTATTACAGCCAGCTGGGTGAGGGGTTACTCGAGTATGTCGGGCCGCTGGTCGAGACCGCGCCGCAGGAGAAGCCGCTGTCGATCGCGCTGCGCGAGATCAACGCCGACCTGATCGAGTTCAAGCCAGCCGAGGGCTGAGCTTCGCATGGATGCGGGACGCCGCGTCGTCCTTGGTGTTGCCGGCGGCATCGCCGCATACAAGGTCGCCGAACTGCTCCGCACGCTGACCGAGCTTGGTCACCAGGTAGTTGTCGTTCCGACCGAGGCGGCACTGCGCTTCGTCGGGGTGGCCACCTGGGCCGCGCTGTCGCATCAGCCGGTGGCCGCAGACGTCTGGTCCGGCGCACAGGACGTGGCGCACGTCCGATTGGGTCGCGAAGCTGACCTGATCGTGGTCGCCCCGGCGACGGCCGACCTGCTCGCACGCGCTGCCCATGGACTCGCGGACGACCTGCTCACCAACGTGCTGCTGACCGCCCGCTGCCCGGTGCTGTTCGCTCCGGCGATGCATACCGAAATGTGGGAACACCCCGCGACGGCCGACAACGTCATGACCCTGCGTCGACGAGGCGCGGTCGTGCTCGAGCCGGCCACCGGCCGGTTGACCGGCGCCGATTCTGGCAAGGGCCGGCTGCCCGAGCCCGCTGAGATCGGCCAACTCGCCGAGCTGCTGATTCATCGTTCCGACGCGCTGCCCCAGGATCTCCTCGGCAGGCATGTGGTGATCAGCGCGGGCGGCACTCGCGAGGCGATCGACCCGGTGCGCTTCCTCGGCAACGCCTCCTCGGGCCGGCAGGGGTACGCGCTGGCCACGGTCGCCGCGGCCCGTGGCGCGTCGCGGATCACGTTGGTCGCCGCGAATACCGAATTACCCGATCCGGCCGGCGCCGACGTCGTGAGGGTCGTCAGCACCGCGGAATTGCGCGACGCAGTCGGCAAGGCGGCGCAGGACGCCGACGTCGTGGTGATGGCGGCCGCGGTTGTCGATTTCCGCCCCGCGGCCAACAGCACTCACAAGATCAAGAAGTCGAATTTTGCGCCGGAGCCGATCGTGCTTGCGAAGAACCCGGATGTGCTCGCGGAATTGGTCGCATCCCGCCGTCCGGGCCAGCTGCTCGTCGGCTTCGCTGCCGAGACCGGCGACGACGAGGCCGACGTGCTCACCCACGGCCGGCGAAAGCTCGCCCGTAAGGGCTGTGACCTGCTTGTCGTGAACGAAGTGGGACCAGGACGGGCATTCGGTCAATCCGACAACGCCGGCGTAATCCTTGGCTCCGATGGCACCGAGACGGCCGTCCCGCTCGGCCCGAAGGCCCTGCTCGCCGCCGCGGTGTGGGACGCGGTGGCCGCCCGACTGGGCTAATGGCCGGATCGAGGCCCCGGGCCGGTAGACTTTGCGTGAATCCGATCGCCGACAACCCCCGGAGTATTCGTGAGCCGCCGTCTCTTCACGTCCGAATCGGTTACCGAAGGACACCCGGACAAGATCGCCGACCAAATCAGTGACTCGATCCTCGACGCGCTGCTGGCGCAGGACCCGGCCAGCCGGGTCGCGGTCGAGACGCTGATCACAACCGGCCAGGTCCACGTGGCAGGCGAGGTGACCACCGACGCGTACGCCGATATCCCGGCCATCGTCCGTGAGCGCATCCTCGACATCGGCTACGACTCCTCGCGCAAGGGGTTCGACGGAACGTCGTGCGGCGTTAACGTGTCGATCGGCGCCCAGTCGTCCGACATCGCGCAGGGCGTCGACACCGCCTACGAGGCGCGGGTCGAGGGATCGCACGACGCGGTCGCGGCTCAGGGCGCCGGTGACCAGGGACTGATGTTCGGCTACGCCTGCGACGACACCGCCGAGCTGATGCCGCTGCCGATCTGGCTGGCGCACCGGCTGGCCGAGAAGCTCACCGAGGTCCGCAAGAAGGGCACTGTGCCCTACCTGCGGCCCGACGGAAAGACTCAAGTGACGATCGAGTACGACGGCGACAATGCCGTCCGCCTTGACACCGTCGTGATCTCCAGTCAGCACGCTGAGGACATCGACCTCGACACGCTGCTCAAGCCCGACATCGAGGAGCACGTCGTCCGGCCAGTTCTCGACGGTCTGTCGATCGACACCGCCGGCTACCGGCTGCTGGTGAACCCAACCGGGCGGTTCGTCACGGGCGGCCCGATGGGTGACGCCGGGCTGACTGGCCGCAAGATCATCGTCGACACCTACGGTGGCATGGCTCGGCACGGCGGCGGCGCGTTCTCGGGCAAGGACCCGTCCAAGGTCGACCGGTCAGCTGCTTACGCGATGCGCTGGGTGGCGAAGAACGTGGTAGCCGCGAAGTTGGCGCGGCGGTGCGAGGTGCAGGTCGCCTACGCGATCGGCAAGGCCGAGCCAGTGGGCCTGTTCATCGAGACGTTCGGCACCGAGACCGTCGAGCCGGCCAAGATCGCCGACGCGATCGCCGAGACGTTCGACTTGCGTCCCGCGGCGATCATCCGCGACCTCGACCTCAAGCGGCCGATCTACGCTCAGACTGCGGCGTACGGCCACTTCGGTCGCGAGCTCGCCGATTTCACCTGGGAGCGCACCGACCGCGCCGAGCAGTTGGCCAAGCTCGCCAACGGCTAACGAAGGCTGGCTGCCGACTAGGGTCGGCGCATGGCGAACGGTCCCGGCCCGATACTGATCACGGGCTGCTCGTCGGGCATCGGAGCCGCCATCGCGGCGCGACTGGTCGGCCGCGGACATACCGTCTGGGCGACCGCGCGGCGACCTCAGACGCTCAGCGTGCTCGCCGATGGCGGCGCCCGGACGGTTGCGCTTGACGTCACCGACGAGGCCTCGATGCGGGCGGCCGTCGACACCGTGATCGCCGAGGATGGCCGGATCGGGGCCTTGGTGAACAACGCCGGTTACGGCGAGTACGGCGCGATTGAGGACGTCGCGATCGAGCGGGTACGTCGCCAGTTCGAGACCAACGTGCTCGGACTGGCCCGCATGTGCCAGCTCGTGCTGCCCTCGATGCGCGCGGCCAAGCGCGGGCGGATCGTCAATATCGGTTCGATGGGCGGCCGGCTGACGTTTCCATACGGCGGCTACTACCACGCGACCAAGCACGCCGTCGAAGCGATCAGCGACGCCCTGCGTTACGAGGTCGCCCAGTTCGGCATTCAGGTCAGCCTCCTGGAACCCGGGCTGATCAGCACCGAGTTCGGCGACACGATCAGCTCGACGATGGGCGACGCGACCCAGCACGACTCGCCGTACCGGGACCAGGCAATGGCCTTCGATAAGGCGTCGGCCGACCTCTACGGCAACCGACTGTTGTCTGTTGGCCCGGATGCTGTCGCCCGGGTCGTCGAGCGGGCGCTCACCGTTCGACGACCGCTGGCCCGCTACGTCGTGCCTGAGCGCACCCGTGCGCTGATCGCCACGCGCGCGCTTCTTCCCGGGCGGGCATGGGACGCCGTCCTGCGGGCGAGCGTCCGGCCCTGAATCCGTCGTTCGCGGCTGGTAGGACTGCGGAGTGACCGCTGCGCGTACCCGCCGCGCCACCCGCGTCGCGGCAGCCGTCGATCCGGTCGCCCGGCTGATGGTCGACGTATCGCTGCCGCACCTCGATCGTCCGTTCGACTACCTCGTGCCGGCCGAGCTCGCAGGCGTGATCCGCCCGGGGTCTCGGGTGCGGGTTCGCTTCGCGGGCCGCTTGGTCGATGGCTACGTGCTGGATCGCGTGCCGGTGAGTGGCCATGATGGGCGCCTGGAGTTCCTCGAGCGCGCGGTGGGCGCCGAGCCAGTGCTGACGACCGAGACGGCGGCGCTATTTCGGGCGGTGGCCGATCGGTGGGCGGGCAGTTTCGTCGACGTCGTGCGGCTGGGTGTTCCCGCCCGGCACGCCCGTGCCGAAACGGCGGTGCGCGCCGAGGCGCCGCGTCCACCCGCACCGGAACCCGGCGGCTGGTCGCGCTACCCGGCGGGCCCGGCCTTCCTCGCCGGCCTCGCGGCCAGCCGAGCCGTGCGCGCGGTGTGGTCGGCGCTTCCCGGAGAGGATTGGCCGGCTCGGTTGGCGACCGTGGTCCAGGCGACGCTCGCGCAGGGACGCGGAGCGGTGGTCGTCGTTCCAGATGTCCGTGACCTAAACCGCCTCGACCTCGCCTTGAACGTGATCCTGGGCGCCGATCAGTACGTCGCGTTGGCCGCGGATCTCGGCCCCGCCGAACGCTACCGGCGGTGGCTGGCGGTTCGCCGAGGTGTCGTTCGTGCGGTCATCGGCACGCGCGCGGCGGCGTTCGCTCCGGTGGCCGATCTGGGCCTCGTGGCGATCTGGGACGACGGCGACGACCTGCATGCCGAGCCACGAGCGCCGTATCCCGATGCCCGCGACGTGCTGACGCTGCGGGCCTCGCTCGCGGGAGTGGCCCTGCTCCTCGCCGGCTTCGCGCGTACCGCCGAGGCGCAGCTGCTCCTCGAGTCGGGGTGGGCCCAGCAGATCATCGCCGATCGGGGCGCCCGGCGATCGGTGCTGCCGCTTATCGCTGCCGTGGGCGACGACATCGAACAGCGGCGCGATCCCGCGGCGACAACCGCGCGATTGCCAAGCGTCGCGTGGCGTGCGGCCCGCGACGCGCTGGCAGATGGACACCCTGTGCTCATCCAAGTTCCTCGGGCCGGATACGTCCCGTCGCTCGCATGCGTCCGGGACCGAACTCCGGCACGCTGCCCCGTCTGCTCCGGCCCACTGGCGGCCGCGTCCGGGCACGCCATCGCAACCTGCCGGTGGTGTGGACGTCCTGCCGGAAACTGGCGCTGTCCGACGTGCGGCGGCAGCCGGTTGCGCGCAGTTGTCGTCGGTTCGGCACGAACCGCCGAAGAGTTGGGGCGTGCGTTCCCCGGGGTACCGGTGCGTACGTCGGCCGGCGACAGCGTGCTGGCGAACGTGCCTGGACGCGCCGCGCTGATCGTCGCGACGCCGGGCGCCGAACCGGTCGCCGAAGGCGGCTACGGCGCCGCGCTGTTGCTCGACGGCTGGGCGCTGCTCTCGCGCGCCGACCTGCGCGCTGGCGAGGAGACGCTGCGGCGCTGGATGACGGCCGCGGCGCTCGTCCGTCCGGGTGGCCGGGTGGTCGTAGGCGCCGACCCGGGCGTCCCGGCCGTGCAGGCGCTGATCCGGTGGGACGCCGGGGGCTTCGCCGCCAGCGAGCTGGCCGACCGGTCGCAACTGCGGTTTCCCCCCGCGGTGCGGATGGCGTCTCTCACCGGGACGGCCGCGGCGGTGGCCGAGCTCCTCGCGCTCGCCGACCTGCCCGAGCCGCACGAGGTGGTCGGATCTGTTCCTGCGGGCGACGGGGTCGAACGGACGCTGATTCGCGTGCCGCGAACGCAGGGGGCCGCGCTGGCCGCGTCGCTCAAGGCTGGCGCAGCGATCCGGTCGGCGCGCAAGGCGCCCGATCCGGTGCGCGTCCAGCTCGACCCACTGGAACTGTTTTGATCGGCGCCCGGCGGCGTTCATCCACTCGGGAGTCGCAAGTCGGCGATCGGCTACTCGGGCCGTGGGCAGACCTTTTGCCTAGACTCGCGGGGTGACCGTGCAGCCCATCCGACTGTTCGGCGACCCGGTGCTCCGTACCCCGGCCGAGCCGGTGACGGTATTCGACAAAGAGCTGCGCACGCTCGTTGCCGACCTCACCGATACGATGCTCGCCGCCCCGGGACTAGGTCTTGCCGCCCCGCAGCTTGGCGTCGGCATACGGGTTTTTACCTATCACGTCGACGATGAGCAGTCCGGACATTTGATCAATCCGCGGCTGCACTTCCCGTCCAGTGAGGAGCAGGACGGGCCAGAGGGCTGCCTCTCGATTCCCGGCCTGTCCTTCGACTGCCGGCGCCGCGAGCACGTCGTTGCCCATGGACGGAACATGTTCGGCGACCCGGTCACGATCGAGGGCACCGCCCTGCTGGCGCGGTGCGTGCAGCACGAGACCGACCACCTCGACGGCGTGCTGTTCGTCGACCGGCTGGACGCGCAGACGCGCAAGGCGGCGATGAAGGCGATCCGGGAGGCGGACTGGATGAACCTCGGCGCACCGACGTTGAAGGTCAGTCCGCATCCGCTACTCGGCCAGGCGATGTGATTGCCGCCGCTATGACGTCATCGTGAGACTGGCTTTCACCGGGACGCCCGCGGCCGCTGTCCCGTCGTTGCGGCGGCTGCTCGAATCGGGCCGGCACGAGGTCGTCGCGGTTATCACCAGGCCCCGGTCGCGGGCCGGCCGTGGACGGCGTGAGGTCACCTCGCCGGTCGAGGAGCTGGCCCGCGAGGCGGGCTTGCGCGTGCTCAGCCCGCCGAAGGCCGGCGATCCCGAGTTCCTGGGCACACTCACGGCGCTCGGCGTCGAGTGCGCGCCTGTTGTGGCCTACGGCGCGCTGCTGCCGCCGTCCGCGCTCGCTGTCCCCACGCATGGCTGGGTGAATCTGCACTTCTCGCTGCTGCCGGCCTGGCGCGGGGCCGCGCCCGTGCAGCATGCGATCCTCGCCGGCGACGATGTGACGGGGGCTTCTACCTTCCGCATCGAGGCAGGTCTGGACACCGGCCCAATCTTCGGGGTGGTCACCGAACCGGTGTTGCCCACCGACACCACCGGTGACTTGCTGGCACGTCTCGCGATGTCCGGCGCCAACCTGCTCGCTGCCACCATGGATGGCATCTCCGACGGCAGCTTGGTGCCCCGACCGCAACCGGCCGACGGGGTTTCGGTGGCCGCCAAGATCGCCGTGGCCGATGCGCGCGTGCCGTGGTCATCTCCGGCGCTCCATGTCCACCGCCTGGTTCGGGCATGCACACCAGCGCCCGGCGCCTGGACAATGTTCCGCGGCGATCGGCTCAAAGTCGGTCCGCTACGGCTCGCCGACGCCGCGCTCGACCCCGGCGAGCTGCTCATCGGCGCGGGCGCCGTCATGGTGGGTACGGCTACCTGCGCTGTCGAGCTCGGCTGGGTGCACCCGCCGGGCCGCCGCGCCGTGCCGGCCGCCGACTGGGCGCGCGGGGCCCGTCCGCAGCCCGGTGAGCGCCTTGGCTGAGCAGCGGGCCGATCCGGCGCGCCACGTGGCCTTCGAGCTGCTCCGCTCGGTGGCTGCCGAGGGCGCATACGCCAATCTGCGCCTACCGGGGCTGATCACCGAGGCCGACCTCTCGATCCGCGACGCCGCGCTGGCCACCGAGCTCGGGTACGGGACGCTGCGCGCCGCCGGTGTACTAGATGAGATCGTCGCAGCCTGCATCAGCCGGCCGCTCGAGTCGGTCGACGCGCCGGTTCTCGACCTGCTTCGACTCGGGGCCTACCAGGCACTGCGCACTCGGATCCCGCCGCACGCCGCCGTCGCCACCACGGTCGATCTCGCGCGCGCGTCCGGCAACGGCCGCGCGGCCGGCTTCGTCAACGCCGTGCTGCGCCGGGTGACAAAGCGGGACTGGGCCACCTGGACGGACCGTCTCGCGGCCGGGGGATCCCCGCTGCGCCGGCTCGCGCTGCGCACCGCTCATCCGGAGTGGATTGCCGCCGCACTCGCAGAGGCACTCGGTGAGGACGCTGCAGGCGAGCTCGCCGAGACCGAGGCCGCGCTGACTGCGGACGACGCCCGTCCGCAGACCCACCTGGTGGCCTGGCCCGGCGCGGCCGACCGCGACCAGCTAGCGGCCGAGTCCGGAGGCGAACCTGGGCCGTGGTCGCCGTACGCGGTGCGGCTCACCGGTGGCGACCCGGCTGCGCTGGCGGCGGTCCGGCAGAGGCGAGCGGCAGTGCAGGACGAGGGCAGCCAGCTTTGCGCGCTCGCCCTGATCCGGCTGCCGTTGGCCGGTCGCGACGAGCGCTGGCTGGATCTGTGCGCCGGGCCCGGCGGCAAGACCGCGCTGCTCGCAGCGCTCGCGGCCCAACGCGGAGCACGGGTTACCGCGAACGAGCTGCATCCGCACCGCGCGGATCTGGTGCGCCGCGCCACCACTCGTTGGCCGGTCGAAGTGCTGGTCGGTGACGGGCGGGTGCTGCCAAGGCCGGAAGGTGGTTACGACCGGGTGCTCGTCGACGCACCGTGTACCGGGCTCGGGGCGCTGCGTCGGCGGCCCGAGGCCAGATGGCGGCGAGGGCCAGACGACGTCGCCGAGCTGGTCGTCCTGCAGCGCCAGCTGCTCGACGCCGCGCTGCGTCTCGTCCGTGCCGGCGGGGTGGTTTGCTACGTCACCTGTTCGCCGCTGCGAGCGGAGACGATCGATGTGGTCCAGGGACGCCAGTTGCTCGACGCTCGAGCAGCCTTCCCGGCGGTGCCCCACCTGCAAGGCGGCCCGTCCGTTTCGCTATGGCCGCATCGCCATGGCACCGATGCGATGTTCTGCGCGCTCATCCAGGCCGGCTAGGCGGGTTTGCAATGCGTCCTAAGCTGAGGCGGCTGCTGGTCCTGTAAGGGGAAGCCGACTGTGAGTACCCGAGTCCGCGACACGATCATGCGCCACTTCGACGAGCTACGGCGAGAGCCGACAGAGAGGGCCTCGCACTAGCCACTGCATGGCCGCCGCTGAGCACTACGCTCGGGTCGTGAAAAGCATCGTGCCCGGATCGCCGGAGCCGATGATCGCCCCGAGCATCCTGTCGGCGGATTTCGCCAAGCTGGCCGACGAGGCCGATGCCGTCGCCAACGCGGACTGGCTGCACGTCGACGTCATGGACGGGCACTTCGTCCCGAACCTGACGGTCGGTCTTCCGGTCGTGAAAAGCCTGCGCGCCGCGTCCGCCCTGCCGCTCGACTGCCATCTGATGATCGACGACCCGGACCGATGGGCGCCGGAGTACGCCGACGCGGGGGCCGCCAATGTGACATTCCACGTCGAGGCCGCCCGCGACCCGGTGGCGACCGCCAAGTCGATCCGCGCGGCCGGCGCGCAAGCCGGGCTCGCGGTCAAACCCGGTACGCCGCTCGAGCCCTATCTTGAACTACTTCGCGAGTTCGACACGCTGCTCGTAATGACCGTCGAGCCGGGTTTCGGCGGTCAGGAGTTCATGGCTGAGGTCCTGCCAAAGGTTCGGCTCGCACGCGAGCACGCGCGCTCCGGGCACTTGCGGCTGTTCCTCGAGGTCGACGGCGGTATCGACCTCGACACCATCGGGGCCGCTGCCGAGGCTGGTGCAAATGTATTTGTCGCGGGCTCTGCGGTGTATGGCGCCGACGACCCTGGCAAGGCGATCGATGCATTGCGCGCCGCTGCCCGAAGTGCCATGAACGGCTAGGCGGCGACGTGGCCATCAGCGGGGCCGAGCAGGCGGCGATGGGGCGCGCGCTGGCACTGGCCGAAACGGTGCGGGGACGCACGAGCCCCAACCCCCCGGTCGGCGCGGTCGTTCTGGCCAAGGACGGCACGGTGGCCGGCGAAGGAGCGACGCAGCCACCTGGCGGGCCGCACGCGGAGCGCGTCGCGCTCGACGCCGCGGGGGAGCGCGCCCGAGGTGGTACGGCCGTCGTCACGCTGGAGCCATGCGCACACACCGGACGCACCGGACCATGCGCTGAGGCGCTGATCGCAGCCGGGGTGGCCCGGGTTGTGTACGCGGTCGAGGACCCCGATGCGCTGGCCGCCGGGGGTGCCCGGCTGCTGCGCGCAGCCGGTGTTGACGTGGTCGCCGGAGTGGCTCAGCAGGCGGCGACTATCGGCGCGTTGCGTCCGTGGCTATCAGCCATTCGGTCTGGCCGCCCGTTCGTGACGTTGAAGCTCGCAAGCTCCCTGGACGGTCGGGTCGCCGCGGCCGATAGGAGCGCCCGCTGGATCTCCTCGGACGCATCGCGCGCGGATGCGCATGCGATCCGGGCGGTGGTCGACGCAATCGTGGTAGGCAGCGGAACGGTGCTGGACGACGACCCGCAACTCACGGCACGCGATGCCGACGACCACCCTGCCGAGCATCAGCCGCTGCGGGTCGTACTCGACCGGCGGCACCGCCTGCCAGCGGATGCGCGGGTGCTCGACGACGCCGCCGAGACCCTCGTTCTCGACACCGCCGCCCCACGCTTCGCCCTGAAGGCGCTGCACGACCGGGGCGTGCGGCATGTCCTGCTCGAGGGCGGCCCAACCCTCGCCGGTGCATTCGTCGAGGCCCGGTGCGTCGACGAGGTCATCGTCTACGTCGCGCCGATCCTGCTGGGCGCCGGTCCCGCCGCGCTCGGCGACGCAGGCGTCGCCTCCATCGGGGAGGCGGTCACACTAGACATCGAGACAGTGACCAGGACGGGCAGTGACGTGAAGATCGTCGCTCGGCCGGTGTGGCGGGAAGGGGAGTAGCCGGTGTTCACCGGGATCGTCGAGGAAATGGGCGAAGTTGTCGCCGTGCACACGCGCGAGGGCTCCGCCGTCTTGACCGTGCTCGCGCACGTGGTGGGCGAGGACGTGTCGCACGGTGCCTCGATCGCGGTCAACGGCGTTTGCCTGACTGTTATTGCCGCCGCTCGCGTGGACGGCGCGCGACAGCTGGACTTCGAAGTGATGGCCGAGACCCTCGAACGCAGCGTAATGGGGTCAATTGCTGCCGGTGACCGGGTGAACCTCGAACGCGCGGTGCGAGTCGACGGACGTCTTGACGGCCATGTCGTCCAGGGGCATGTCGACGGCACCGGCGTGATCCTGTCCCGCATGCCCGGCGATGGCTGGGAATCAGTGCGGATCGGAATGCCCGTTCAGCTCGCCCGCTACGTCGCCGAGAAGGGCTCGATCGCGGTCGACGGCGTCTCGCTGACCGTCACCGCGGTGGGTGCGGACTGGTTCCAGGTCGGGCTGATCCCCGAGACCTTGCGGGCGACGACGATGGGGATGAAGCAACCCGGTGCGCGGGTGAACCTCGAGGTCGACGTGCTCGCCAAGTACACCGAGCGTCTGCTGACCAGCCGATGACGCTGATCCTCGACACCATCGAGCGGGCAATCAAGGAGATCGCCGAGGGCAAGCCGGTCGTGGTGATCGACGACGAGGACCGGGAGAACGAAGGAGACCTGATCTTCGCCGCCGAGCTCGCGACACCGGAGCTCGTCGCCTTCATGGTTCGCTACACGTCCGGCTACATCTGCGTGCCGATCACCGAGCAGGAAGCCGACCGGCTCGACCTGCCTCCGATGTTCCGGGTGAACCAGGACCGCCGCGGCACCGCCTACGCCGTCACCGTCGATGCTCGGGAGGGCATCACGACGGGTATCTCGGCCAGCGACCGGGCGCGGACGATCGCGTTGCTCGCCGACCCTGGCACCGGCCCAGCCGACCTTGCCCGGCCTGGACACATCGTCCCGCTGCGGGCGAAGGACGGCGGCGTGCTTCGCCGCCCCGGCCACACCGAGGCCGCCGTCGATCTGGCTGTGCTCGCTGGGCTCGCCCCCGCTGGCGCGCTGTGCGAAGTGGTCAGCGAGAAGGACCCGGCCGGGATGGCGCGGGCCGAAGAGCTGCGAGTGTTCGCCGACGAGCACGGGCTTGCGCTGATCTCCATCGCCGACCTGATCGCTTATCGACGGCGGTTCGACAAGCTGGTCGAACGGGTGGCTTCGGCCAGGGTGCCGCTGCGCTACGGCGAGTTCACCGCCGTTGGCTACGCGAGCTCCTACGACGATCGCGAACACGTCGCGTTCGTGTTCGGCGACATCGGTGACGGTGAAGGCGTCTTGGTACGGGTGCACTCGGAGTGCCTCACCGGCGACGTATTCGGGTCGTTGCGCTGTGACTGCGGGCCGCAGCTGGACGCGGCACTCGGCGCGGTGGCCCGCGAGGGACGCGGCGTCGTGCTCTACGTCCGCGGTCATGAGGGCCGCGGCATCGGGCTCCTGCACAAGCTGCAGGCCTATCAACTGCAGGACGCTGGCTCCGACACCCTGGACGCCAACCTCGCGCTGGGCTTTCCGGCAGACGCCCGGGACTACGGAACCGGCGCGCAGATCCTCGTCGACTTAGGCGTGCGGACCATGCGGCTGCTGTCGAACAACCCGGGCAAGCGCGCCGGTCTGGAGGGGTACGGCCTGCGCATCGTCGGCCAGGTGCCCCTGCCCACCCACGCCAACCCCGAGAACCTGGCGTATCTGCAGACCAAACGGGATCGGATGGGCCACGACCTCGACCTCGAGGAATTGCGATGAGGAGCCGGTGAGCGGCCTCGGGGCGCCCGCGCTCGCAGCGGTGCCGGGTGCGGCGGAACTACGGGTCGCGGTGATCGCCGCCCAGTGGCACACCACCGTTATGGACGGACTGCTCGCCGGCGCACGGCGCGCGCTGGCCGATTCGCAGGTCGCCGACGTCACCGTCGTGCGGGTGCCAGGGACGTTCGAACTCACCGTCGCGGCATCGCGGCTGGCGGCCACCGGCGTCGACGCGATCGTCGCTCTCGGCGTGGTGATTCGTGGCGGCACCCCGCACTTCGAGTACGTCTGCGCGGCCGCGACGACCGGACTCACCCTGGTGGCCCAGCGCACCGGTGTTCCCATCGGCTTCGGGGTGCTCACCTGCGATTCGGAGGAACAAGCCCTGGACCGGGCCGGCCTGCCTGGCTCGAAGGAGGATAAGGGCTACGAGGCGGCCGCAGCGGCGTTGTCCACGGCCGTCACGCTCACCCCGTACGGCCCCTGTTAGCTCCCGGCCGGACCGCACATCCTGCCGAAAAGCCGACCTTTCCGAGCGCCTGCTTTCGGGCTAGCTTGGTCCGGCGGCGATCGTTCGATCCGCAAAGCCATAAGGAGTCACGGGGTGCACATACATCTGTTCAAGCCGTCCGCCGCGGTGCTCGCAGCCGCGACCCTCGTAGTAGCCCTCGTCGGGCCCTCCGCCGGGGCGGCCGATGCCACCTCGGACCGAACTGGATCCCAGCCGCTGCCCGGTTACACCATCTCCAACCCGCCGCTTGCCCCCATCACCGTCGCGGGACAGCCGACCAAGGTCATCCAGGGGGTGTTCAACCACGCGGCGTTCGACCTGGAGGTACCGCCGCATTGGAATGGCCAACTGGTTCTATGGGCGCACGGGTACCGCGGTCAGGGCACCGTGCTGACGGTCGACCCACCCGGGTACGGCCTGCGGCAGACCTTTGCCAACGAGGGCTACGCCTGGGCGGCATCGAGCTACTACGACAACGGATACGACGTCGCTGCCGGCGTGATCTCGACGCACGACCTTGCTAGGTACTCGGCGCGCCTGCTGCACAGGCAGCCCAAGCAGACCTACATCGTCGGCGTGTCGATGGGCGGGCACGTCATCGGCCGGTCGCTGGAGCAATACCCGATGTTCTATTCCGGGGCGATGCCGATGTGCGGCGTCCTCGGCGACAACAGGCTTTTCGACTTCTTCCTCGACTACAACCTGGTCGCTCAGGATCTCGCCGGCATTCGCGCCTACCCTCCGCCCGCCAACTACCTGACCGCGGTTGTGCCGACGATCCAGCACGCCCTCGGTCTCGACGGGCTGACACCCGGCGGGCCGGATACCACCAACGCCCTGGGCAAGCAGCTGCGCGACGTGACGATCAACCGCTCCGGTGGCCCTCGGCCCGGCGACACCGCCTCGTTCGCCGTCTGGAAGAACTTCCTGTTCAGCCTGCTCACGCCCGACAACGGCGGCACACTCGCGCAGAACCCCGGACGTGTCGCGCAGAACGTCGGACGGTCCTACGTCCCGAACTACCCGGTCAACCTGGACGCGACCGTACAGCGCGTACCGGCGGCCGACCCTTGGTCCCGGCAGACCACCAAGCTAATCCAGATCCCGCGGATCCTCGGCAAGCCCCACGTCCCGGTACTCACGCTGCACGGTCTCGGCGACATGTTCGTGCCGTTCTCGATGGAGCAGATCTACAGCAGCGAGGTCGGGGCCAGCGGCGAGTCGAAGCTGCTCGTGCAACGCGCCATCCGCGAGGCCGGCCACTGCGAATACACGCCGACCGAAGTCGGCCGGGCATGGACCGATCTGCAAGGGTGGGTGCAGGCCAAGGGCGCGAAGGCCCGCGCCGCAGCGCGGCCAGCGGGTGATGACGTCACGAATCCCACACTCGTCGCGGCACCGACATACGGCTGCCGCTTCACCGATCCGACCGCCTACGCCGACCAGGCGCATTTCCCGACCCGGGCGCTGTATCCGCCATGTCCCAGCGGATCCTGATCAGCGCCAGGCACCCACGATGACCACGTCCGGCTGAGGCGGGTGGTCGCTGAAGAACGCAATCTTCGGCGTCGAGCGCGATGGACGCCACGCCATCGACGATCAGGAGAGAAACGCGCCAGTGCGCATGCCTGAGCACCCTAGTGCCGTCGGCCCGGCCGGTAGGCTCGACAGCGTTATGAAGACCTTCGACCAGCTGTTCGCCGAGCTCGCGGAGCGCCAGCATGTCCGCCCGGCAGGCTCGGCGACCGTCGACGCGCTGGACGCCGGCGTGCACACGCAGGGCAAGAAGGTGATCGAGGAGGCCGCCGAGGTCTGGATGGCCGCGGAATACGAATCGCCGGAGCGCACCGCCCAGGAGATCAGCCAACTGCTGTACCGGGTGCAGGTGATCATGTTGGGACGCGGGCTCACCCTCGACGACGTGTACCGACATCTGTAGGGCCGCCCACCGTCCACCGACCCGACAGGTACCCCATGCTTCGCATTGCCGTCCCGAACAAGGGCTCGCTCGCCGAACCGGCCAGCCAGATCCTCGCCGAGGCGGGTTACCGCCAGCGATCCGACAATCGCGAACTCGCCCTGCTCGATGTCGACAACGACACCGAATTCTTTTTCCTGCGCCCCCGTGACATCGCCATTTACGTGGGTTCGGGTCAGCTCGACGTCGGCATCACCGGCCAGGATTTGCTGCTCGACTCCGGCGCGGCTGCCGAAGCAATCCTGCCGCTGGGCTTCGCTCGCGCCACCTTCCGCTTCGCCGGACTACCCGGCGCGGCGAACAGCGTGGCCGATCTCGCCGGGATACGTATCGCGACCGCGTACCCAGGAGTAGTCGAGTCTTATCTGGCGCAGCACCGAGTCTCGGCGACGGTGATCCGGCTGGACGGCGCGGTCGAGACCGCCGTTCGTCTTGACGTCGCGGATGTCATAGCTGACGTGGTGTCGACAGGTAGCACGCTGCGCGCCGCCGGGTTGGCGGTGTTCGGCGATCCGATTTTGCGGAGCGAGGCGGTGTTGATTCGTCGGCTCGGCGCCGACACCGCGGCGCGTGTCGAGCAGCTCGTCCGTCGGCTGCAGGGCGTGATCATCGCCCGCCAGTACATATTGATGGATTACGACATCCGCGACGACCTAGTGGAGAAGGCGGTGGCGATCACCCCCGGCATCGAATCTCCGACCGTGTCACCTCTGCACCAACAAGGCTGGTCGGCCGTGCGCTCAATGGTGCCGCGCGCGGACACCAACCGGATCATGGACGAGCTGTGGGATCTCGGCGCTCGCGGCATCCTGGTCACCGATATCCACGCGTGCCGGCTATGAGCGACGCCGCCACCGATCTGGTGGTCACTGCCCGACCGCGACGTACCGGCGGCATCGCGATCGCGGCGTCGGTAGTTATAGCCGTCGTCTTCGGCGTCACCGCCGTCGTGATGCGGCACGCAGACGCCGGTGCACATTTCGGGATCAGGGATCAGATTGGCACCGCTGTAGTGGGGCTCATCCTGGCCGGTACGGCCTTGTTGCCGACCCGCCCCAGGCTCGAGGCGGACACCCAGGAGGTACGCACCCGCGCCTACCTCGGCGGCTATCGCCGGGTGCCCTGGACCTTGGTGGTCGGGGTGGAGTTCCCGGACCGGCTGCGGTTCGCCCGGTTGGTGCTGCCCGGCGACGAGACGGTGGCGCTTTACGCCGTCCAGCGCTACGACCGCGACCGCGCGGTCGCCGTGATGCGCGGGCTGCGCGCGCTGTTCGCACAATCGCGCCGGGAGCGCTGAACCGTTCGGTGCGGCGCGCGACGGCGGATTAAGCGCAACCTCTAGCGCAGGAGTTTCTCGCCCGGTCCCTCACCGGGCTCGTCCGGATAGGACGAGGCCTCCCGGAAAGCAGCCTGCAGGGTCTTCACTCCGTCGCGCAGCGGCTGACGATGGATGCCGAGGAAGTCCTGCGCCGAGGCGACCAGCCCGGCTAGGGCGGTGATCAGTCGACGTGCTTCGTCGAGGTCCAGACGCGGCTCACCATCTGGAGCCATCCCGAGTTTTTCGGCGGAGGCGCTCATCAGCATGACTGCCGCTCGGCTGATGACCTCGACGGCCGGGATCTCGGCCAGGTCGCGCACCGGCACGTCGTCCAGTGTCTCGAAGCCGTGATTCGGCAGCGGGATGCCGTCAGACGGGTGCGGACGCGACGTGCTGCCGGGAGCGCTCGGTACCAAGTCAGTCGCGGTCTTTGCAGAAACCCGTTGCGAGGATCCTGCGGTTCCGACAGTTGGGTCTGTGTGCGGCACGCTGTTACCCTGTCATTGCGACCAGCCTCCGCAACACGCGGGGGTGTGCAAGCGGAAGCCCGCGGTCATCCAGACCACAGCCTCCCACCCGTGCCACCAGCGTGATCGGTGCGCCGGGTCCGGTCCGCCCCTCGGGCATCGCGCCCGTGGCGTCCCGCCGCATCCGCGGCCGACGGCAGGGCGGACCGGTCGGTGAAGGGCCCCGTGCGCATCGGCGCAGCGGGGCCTTCCGCATCATCGGCCCACGCGGCAAGCACGTTTCACGAACGTATGACCCAAGGAGGTCCCATCAGCTCCGAACCCAGGATCAATGACCGGATCCGTGTTCCCGAGGTCCGGCTCGTCGGCCCCGAGGGTGAGCAGGTTGGCATCGTGCCGATCGGCAAGGCCCTCGAACTCGCCGCCGAGTCCGATCTGGATCTGGTCGAGGTCGCTCCGATGGCCCGTCCGCCCGTCTGCAAGCTCATGGACTACGGCAAGTTCAAGTACGAGAGCGCGCAGAAGGCACGCGAGGCCCGGCGCAACCAGGCACTCACCGTCATCAAAGAGATGAAGCTCCGCCCGAAGATCGACTCGCACGACTACGAGACCAAGAAGGGTCACGTCGAGCGATTTCTCAAGCAGGGCGACAAGGTGAAGGTCACGATCATGTTCCGCGGCCGTGAGCAGTCCCGTCCCGAGCTCGGGTTTCGGCTGCTGCAGCGGCTGGCCGAGGACATCGCCGAGCTCGGCTTCGTCGAGGCCGCGCCGAAGCAGGACGGGCGAAACATGATCATGGTCGTAGCACCGCACCGCAGTACGAAGATCACCCGGGTGTCTAGGGACGCCCCTGACAGCCAACTGGCTTGAGACAACCGAAGGACACCGTCCGATGCCCAAGAACAAGACCCACAGCGGGATGAAGAAGCGCGTGAAGGTGACTGGCACCGGCAAGCTGCTGGTCGAACGTGCCGGCAAGCGTCACCTGCTCGAGCGCAAGCCGTCGAAGCTGACCCGTCGACTCACCGGTACCAAGGAGATCGCTGCTGTCGACGCACCGCGCGTGAAGAAGCTGCTCGGGCGCTGACCCGACATCCCGTCACCCCGCCGCTCGAACCAGAGCGGCCTGAGCATTGAGGAACCACCGTGGCACGCGTCAAGCGGGCAGTGAACGCCCACAAGAAACGCCGCAGCACACTCGAGGCAGCCTCCGGCTACCGAGGCCAGCGCTCGCGTCTGTACCGCAAGGCCAAGGAGCAGCTGCTCCATTCGGCGACCTACTCCTACCGCGACCGCAAGGCGCGTAAGGGTGATTTCCGCCAGCTCTGGATCACCCGCATCAACGCCGCGGCCCGCGCCAACGACATCACCTACAACCGCTTCGTGCAGGGCTTGCGGCTGGCCGGCGTCACGGTCGACCGCAAGGTCCTGGCCGACCTCGCAGTCACCGACGAGATCGCTTTCGCGGCCCTGGTCGAGGTGGCGAAGGCCGAAATAGCCAAGGTCGGCGTCGGCGGCCCGGTCGAATCCAACTCCGCTGCTTGATTTCTGACCGCAACGCCCGGCTCGCGGCGGCACGGCGGCTCACCCGCCGCTCGGCCCGCCGCGATGCCGGGCGTTTCCTCGCCGAAGGAGCGCAAGCGGTCCGGGAGGCGCTGCGCCGCCCCGACGTCGTCGTCGAGGTGTTCGCCACCGCCGCGGCGCTCGATCGTCATCGTGATCTGCTCGAAGGTGCGGATGTCCCGGTCGCTGAGGTGAGCGCCAAGGCTGCCGCGGCACTTTCTGAGACAGTCAGCCCGCAGGGCCTGGTGGCGGTCTGCGAGCGGGTCGACGTAGCGTTGAGCGTCGCTTTCGGTCGCCGTCCCACGCTTGCGGTGGCGCTCGTGGAGCCCAACGATCCGGGCAATCTCGGCACCATCGTGCGAACGGCGGACGCCGCCGGAGCTGGCCTGATCGTGATCGTGGGCAGCGGCGTCGATGTGTACAACGGCAAGGCTGTGCGGGCCTCAGCGGGCAGCCTGTTTCACCTGGACGTGGTGGTGGATGCGCCAGCCGAGGAGGTACTCAGCGCCGCGCGAGCCGCGGGGATGGCATGTCTTGCCGCGACCGGTTCGGGCCGCATCGAACTGCAGGATGCCCCGCTCGCCGAGCGAACCCTCTGGCTGTTCGGCACCGAGGCGCACGGGCTATCCGAGGACATCGTCCGAGCAGCCGACGCGGCCGTACGGGTGCCGATTTACGGGGCAGCCGAAAGCCTCAACCTGGCAATGGCCGCCGCAGTGTGTCTCTACGCCAGCGCGGCGGCACACCACTCCCTTCGATAGGATTCCCTAACTCGCAGCACGTCAGGAGAGGACCGCGTCACCTTTCATGGACACTCTGACCGCCACTGATCCGCAGGCCGAATACACCAAGCTGCCGATCTTCGAACGCAACGGCTACGTCTCCTTGGACCGCTACGACCAGTCGCGAGACCCACAGGAGTGGCTCGACATCGAGTACGTCGACTGGAAGTCCTCCGGCGAGACCCGCTTCGCTCCGCTGGCCAGCGCTTACGGCGACATGGAGTGCAACGGGTTTTGGAACCACACCCCGCCAAAGACCGACAAGGACGGCGTCTGGGTGGCCAAGAATGTCGCGCTCGCGCCGCGCCTCACCGCCCGCGCTCAGGAGCCCGGCGCCAACGTCGGCCGGTGCCGCGTCATCGAGCTGCAGCAAAACGCATACTCGGACTGCGTCTACAACCTGCACCGCGACGACAACAACCGACTCAACCCAGAGGGCACCGGTTGGATCGTGCGCGGGTTCTTCAATCTGACCGACAACCCCGACTCGGTGATGATCCTGCGCGAGGAACGCGATGACCCGTCGACCGAGACGCGCATCCCGCTGCCCGCCGGCGCGCAGGCGATCATCGACACCCAACGGCTGTGGCATGCCGTGTGGCACCCAGGCACCGAACCGCGCTACTGCTTGATCACGTCATGGGAATCCGGCCCGGAACTCGACGCCTACATCTCGAAGTACCACGGTGTCGACCAGGTCGCCAGCTCGCCGCTCGACCAGCAGACGATCGACGAGGCCACCGCGATCGTCGCGCAGCGTCGGGCCGACCGGGCCGCGGCGCTCGCCGCCCGGGGTCAGGTCGACCAGGAGATCAAGTCCGAGGCATAACCGCTCGTGCCCCCTGTCTATCGTTGGCCTCTCAGCAAGGCGACACGCCGTCGCCGTCCCTGCTGAGGGGCCAACGTCGTTTCGCACCGACCGCGAGGACCGCATGCCACCCGCCAGTTCGAACTTCGACCCGGTCGAGGTGAGCGCGCTCCAACCCGACCGCATTGAGCATGCCGTCGCTGCCGCCCTTCTCGCGGTGGCCGCAGCGGGCGACCTCGACGCGCTCAAGGCCGTCCGTCTCGCCCACGCGGGTGACCGTTCGCCGCTGGCGTTGGCCAATCGGGAGATCGGCGCTCTGCCGCCAGCGGCGCGAGCGACCGCCGGGCAGCGGGTCGGGCAGGCACGCACTACCGTCCGCTCCGCGCTTGAGGCGCGGCAGGCAGAGCTCGAGGCGCAGCGCGACGCCCGCGTGCTAATCGACGAGGCGGTCGACGTGACGCTGCCGTGGGACCGCCACCTCGAGGGCGCCCGCCATCCGCTCACGACCATTCAGGAACTGATCTGCGACGTGTTCGTCGCGATGGGTTACGAGATCGCCGAGGGTCCCGAGGTCGAGGCCGAGTGGTTCAACTTCGATTCGTTGAACATGCCGCCGGATCACCCCGCTCGGACGATGATGGACACCTTCTTCCTCGACCCGCCCCAGTCCGGGCTGGTACTTCGCACCCACACCTCACCGGTGCAGGCCCGGGTGATGCTTGAGCGCAAGCCGCCGATCTACGTCATCTGCCCCGGCAAGGTGTTCCGCACCGATGAACTCGACGCCACCCACACACCGGTTTTCCACCAGCTCGAGGGTCTAGTGGTGGACGAGGGCATCACGATGGCGCACCTGAAAGGAACCCTCGACCATATGGCCGAGGCGATGTTCGGGCCAGGCATCGTGACCCGGTTGCGACCGTCCTACTTCCCGTTCACCGAGCCGAGCGCCGAGCCGGACCTGCTCTGCTTCGTCTGCCGGGGCGAATCGGTCGGCAACCCCGAGCGTCCCTGTCGCACATGCGACAGCGAGGGCTGGATCGAGTGGGGCGGCTGCGGGATGGTCAACCCGCGCGTGCTGCGTGCCTGCGGGATCGATCCGGACCGCTACAGCGGCTTCGCCTTCGGCATCGGCATCGAACGCACGATGATGTTCCGCAACAACGCCGCCGACATGCGTGACATGGTCGAGGGTGACGTGCGGTTCACCCAGGCGTTCGGGATGGATGCCTGATGCGCGCGTCCATCAGCTGGCTCGCCGAATATGTCGACCTGCCGTCCAGTGCCACCCCCCGGGCGGTCGGCGATGCGCTGGTGCGGGTCGGTCTCGAGGTCGAGCGGGTCGACTCGGCGGCCGATGCGCTGGCCGGTCCCATTGTCGCCGGGCGGGTTGTCTCCTTCGTCGACGAACCGCAGAACAACGGCAAGTCGATCCGCTGGTGCCAGGTCGACGTCGCCGAACCCGAGCCGCGGGGCATCGTCTGCGGGGCCGACAACTTCGCCGAGGGCGACCTCGTGATCGTCGCGCTGCCCGGCTCCGTGCTACCCGGCGGGTTCGCCATTGCTGCACGCAAGACCTACGGCCACGTGTCGGACGGCATGATCTGCTCGACTCGAGAGCTCGGGCTGCCCGACGACACCCTCGGCGCAGCGCCCGGCATCCTCGTGCTCGCAGCCGAGGCAGCCAAGCCCGGCGACGACGCACGTGATGTGCTCGGCCTGCGCGACGCGGTTCTCGACATCGCGGTCACCCCGGACCGGGGCTACTGCTTGTCGGTGCGTGGGCTGGCCCGAGAAGTGGCCGCCGCGCTCGAGGTGCCTTTCCACGACATCACCGAGACGGTGCAGGTGCCACCGGCCGATGGCACTGGTTACCCGGTGCGCGTCGACGATCCGCTCGGCTGCGACCAGTTCTCCGTCCGGACGATCACCGGGCTGGACCCCGCCGCAACGACCCCGAGCTGGCTGCAGCAGCGGCTGCGAGCCGCCGGGATGCGGCCCATCTCGCTGGCCGTCGACGTCACCAATTACGTGATGCTCGAGACCGGCCAGCCGCTGCACGCGTTCGACCGAGCGAAGCTGCGTGGCCCGCTGGCCGTTCGCCGGGCGACGCTGGGTGAGCGGCTGACCAGTTTGGACGGCGTCGACCGAGAGCTGGACCCCGACGACCTTGTCGTCACCGACGAGTCCGGTCCGGTTGCGCTGGCCGGCGTCATGGGTGGCGCGTCCACCGAGATCGACGGGGCGACCACCGACATCGTCCTCGAGGCGGCGCACTGGGAGCCGACCTCAATTGCCCGCACCGTGCGCCGGCACAAGTTGCCCAGCGAAGCGGCCAAGCGATTCGAGCGTGGGGTAGACCCGGCCATCGGCGCGGTGGCCCTGCAGCGCGCCGTCCACTTGCTCGGAGAGCACGGCGGCGCGCGGTCGGTCGATGGATTCACCGTCGTCGGCGAGGGGCCGCCGCCGGTGGCGATCATCATGGCGGCGAGTCGGCCCGGCGCGCTAGCCGGCATGCCGATAGACGCATCGACGGTCCGCGACCGCCTGCAACAGGTCGGCTGCCGGGTCGCCGGGCAGGAGCGGCTGACCGTTCACCCACCGACTTGGCGTCCCGACCTCACCGACCCGGCCGACCTGGTCGAGGAGGTCGTCCGGCTCGAGGGCTACGACACCGTGCCGTCGGCGCTGCCGACTCCGCCACCTGGCCGCGGGCTCAGCGCCGAACAGCGGCTGCGTCGGGCGATCTCCCGGGCGGTGGCCGCCGCGGGTTACACCGAGGTGCTCAGCTATCCGTTCGTGTCGCCAGCCGTGCACGACGCGCTCGGCGAGTTGCCCGACGACCCGCGCCGGCACGCTGCGCGGCTGGCGAACCCAATGTCGGATGCTGAGCCGGAGCTGCGCACGTCGCTGTTGCCCGGGCTGCTCGCCACCCTGACCCGCAACATCGGACGGGGTTCTCGCGATGTGGCGCTCTTCGAGACGGGTTTGGTGTACCTGCCCCACCCGGACACCCCCCCAGTGCCGCATCCCGGAGTCGCGCATCGCCCATCCGACGAGGAACTCGCGGCGCTGTACGCGTCCGTCCCGCGGCAGCCCCGCCACCTCGCCGTCGTGCTGGCCGGTCAAGTCGAGCGTCCCGGATGGTGGGGCAGCGGCCGGCCGGTGATCTGGGCGGACGCGATCGAAGCCGCTCATGTCGTGGGCCGGGCTGCCCGGGCCGAACTCACCATAAGGCGCGGCGAATACCCGCCCTGGCATCCCGGACGGTGTGCCGAACTGCTACTCGACTGCACGCTGATCGGGCATGCGGGTGAGCTGCATCCGCGGGTTATCGCCGCGCTCGACCTGCCCGCGCGCACCGCCGCGATGGAGCTCGACCTGGACGCCTTCGGCGCACCGAGCCCCGCGAACAGCCCAGAACTGTCCAACTACCCGCCGGTGCTCCTCGACGTGGCGCTCGTGGTGCCCGACGACGTAGCAGCGAGCAGCGTTCTCGGCGCGCTGCGTGCCGGTGCCGGCGAACTGCTCGAGTCGGTGCGGCTATTCGACCTCTACGCCGATAAAGAGCGGCTGGGTCCGGGACGCAGGTCATTGGCATTCGCGTTGCGCTTCCGCGCCGCTGACCGAACGCTGACCGTCGAGGAGGCTGCTTCTGCGCGTGACGCTGCGGTGTCCGTCGCTGCGCAGCGGTTCGGCGCGCAACTGCGCAGCTGAGCGGCTGAAATCGGTACGCCCCCATGCCGTGCATGAAGTTGCAGCATCGTGCATAATAGTGCGGTGGGCTATCGGGTCGCGGTTGCCGGGGCGAGCGGTTACGCCGGCGGCGAGTTGTTGCGGCTGCTCGCCGGCCACCCGGATATGCAGGTGGTGGCAGCGACTGCAAGCAGCAGCACCGCCGCCGGCAAGCTGCTCGGCGACGTACATCCGGGACTACGTTCGATCGCTCAGCTGAGGCTCGGCGAAACGACGCCTGAGGTTCTGGCGGACTGCGACTTGGTGTTCCTGGCGTTGCCGCCCGGCGCCTCCGGCATGCTCACGGCCGCGTTGCCGGCTGACCTGCGGGTTATCGACCTGAGCGGCGTCCACCGAGTGGTCGATGCCGCTGCGTACGTGCGCTATTACGGTGGCGTACATCACGGGGCGTGGATCTATGGCTTGCCCGAGCTACCCGGTCAACGGGCCGCGATAGCGACAGCCTCGCGCGTGGCGAACACCGGCTGCTACGCCGTCGCGACCATCCTGGCGTTGGCACCGCTGGTCGCCGCCGGTCTCGTCAGCGTTGACGACGTGGTGGTGGTGGCGGCGAGCGGCACATCGGGCGCGGGCCGTTCGCCGCGAATCGACCTGCTGGCCAGCGAGGTGATGGGCGACCTGTCGCCGTACAAGGTGGGCGCCCACCAGCACGTCCCGGAGATCAAGCAAGCAACCGGCGCGATGAGCCTGTCGTTCATTCCGGTGCTCGCCCCAATGCCCCGCGGCATTCTTGCTACGGTGACCGCTCGACCGACCCGGGTTGGGACGACCGACGACGAGGTGCGAGCCGTCCTCGCGGCGGCGTACGCCGCTGAGCCGTTCGTGCAGGTCCTGCCCGCCGGACGCCAGCCACACACCGCCGCGACTGCGCGGTCCAACTCCGCCCACCTGCAGGCAGCCGTCGACGTGGACTCCGGCCGAGTAATCGTCACCAGCGCGATCGACAATCTCGGCAAGGGGGCCGCCGGGCAGGCGGTGCAGAACGCGAACCTGATGCTCGGCCTGCCCGAGACTGCCGGGCTGGCCGTGGACGGGATTGCCCCGTGAGCGTCACGGCGGCACTGGGCTTCCAGGCGAGCGGCGTCGCAGCGGGGTTGAAGTCGAACGGGGAACGAGACGTTGCGCTTGTGGTCAACGACGGACCCTTCGACGCGGCGGCCGGCGTGTTTACCGCCAACCGGGTCAAGGCCGCTCCCGTGCTCTGGTCGCAGCAGGTGCTGGCCGACGGGCGGCTGCGCGCGGCCGTGCTGAACTCGGGCGGCGCCAACGCCTGCACCGGACCCGACGGGTTCGCCGACACTCATGCCACCGCCGAGCACGTCGCGACGGCTCTAGGCCGCGGCGCCGGGGAGGTGGCCGTCTGTTCTACCGGACTGATCGGCGAACGGCTGCCGATGCCGAAGTTGCTTGCCGGCATCGACGCCGCGGTGGCGGCGCTAGGAGTCGATGGCGCCGCGGCCGCCGCTGACGCGATCCGCACGACCGACACTGTCGCCAAGCAGGCGATCGTGCGTCACTCGGACGGCTGGACAGTCGGCGGCATGGCAAAGGGCGCCGGCATGCTGGCGCCGAGCCTGGCGACCATGTTGTGTGTGCTGACCACCGATGCGCAGCTCGACGCCGAGACGGTTGGCGGATCGCTGCGGCGGGCGACGGCGGCGACGTTCGACCGCCTCGACACCGACGGTTGCCGGTCGACCAACGACACGGTGCTGCTGATGGCGAGCGGTGCGACGGAAGTTTCGCCCGACCCCGCTGACTTCGCCGATGCGGTACGGCAGGTTTGCGCCGAGCTCGCTGCCCAACTGCTGGCCGACGCCGAAGGGGCCACCAAGCAGGTAACGATCACGGTCACGGGCGCCGCCACCGAACAGGACGCCGTCGACGTTGCCCGCGCTATCGCCCGCAACAGTCTGCTCAAGTGCGCGCTCCATGGCAATGACCCGAACTGGGGCCGGGTACTCGCCGCGATCGGGACGACCAGTGCCGCATTCGAGCCGGATCGACTCGGCGTCGCGATCAACGGGGTGCGGGTCTGCCGCAATGGAACCGCCAGCGCGAACCGACAGCTCGTCGACCTGTCCGGGTGCGCGGTCAGCATCGTCGCCGATCTGCACGCCGGAGCCCGATCGGCGAGCGTGTGGACCACGGACTTATCGCCCGCCTACGCCACCGCAAACTCGGCCTACTCAACATGACCGATCAGCCGGACGACGCCCGAACCCGCGCCCAGGCGTTGGTCAAGGCGGCCACCCTCGTCGACGCCTTGCCATGGCTGAAGCGGTTCCACGGCAAGATCGTCGTCGTCAAGTACGGCGGCAATGCGATGGCCTCGCCCGAACTCCAGCGAGCCTTCGCGGAGGATGTCGTATTCCTGCGCTATGCCGGCCTCAAGCCGGTCGTCGTCCACGGCGGCGGCCCGCAGATCACCGCACACCTCTCCCGGTTGGGCATGGCGACCGAGTTCCGCGGTGGACTGCGCGTCACGACCCCCGAGGCGATGGCCGTCATCAGGATGGTGCTGGTCGGCATGGTCAATGGCGACGTCGTCAACCTGATCAATGACCACGGCGCATTCGCAGTGGGCCTGTCCGGCGAGGACGGGGGGCTGCTGACTGCCGAGCGCCGCGAGGCGTACGTCGACGGCCAGCAAGTCGACGTGGGCCAGGTCGGCGATGTAGTCCAGGTTGATGTGAGCACCGTCGTGGCACTGATAGACGCGGGGCGCATCCCGGTGATTGCGAGCGTGGCACGCGGCGACGACGGCTTGACATACAACGTGAACGCCGACACCGCCGCAGCTGCCCTCGCCGTGGCACTCGCCGCCGAGAAACTCGTCATCCTCACCGACGTCGAGGGCCTCTACGCGAACTGGCCGGCCAGCGGCGAGGTGCTCAACATGGTCAGTGTCGACCAACTCGGTGCGCTGCTGCCGACCCTGGCTGACGGGATGGTGCCCAAGATGGAAGCGTGCCTGCGCGCCGTCGAGGGCGGGGTGGCCAGTGCGCATGTGCTGGACGGTCGGCTGCCGCACGCCCTATTGCTCGAGGTGTTCACCAGCGACGGCATTGGCACGATGGTGCTGCCTGCCAAGCAGAGCCATGACGCGGAGGCACAGTGACGGGATCCGACGAGCTGCGCGCCCGATGGGACGCGGCGATGATGAGCAACTACGGCACTCCGCCGATCGTGCTCGACCGCGGTGCCGGCGTCCGGCTTTGGGATGTCGACGGCCGCGAGTACCTCGACCTGATCGCCGGCATCGCCGTGTCCTCGCTCGGCCACGCCCATCCCGCGGTGGTCGCCGCTGTGGCCGAGCAAGTCGGCCGGCTTGCGCACACGTCCAACCTGGCGATCCACGAGCCCGGTGTCCGGTTGGCCGAGCGGCTGCTGGAACTGGTCGGAGTTGACGGCCGGGTGTTCTTTGCCAACAGTGGTGCGGAGGCCAACGAATGCGCGATCAAGATCGCCCGGCGGCACGGACGCGCGCTGGATCCCAACGGCGGCCGACTCGGCATCGTCGCGGTGGCGGGAAGCTTCCACGGCCGGACGCTCGGGGCCCTGTCGATCACCGGAAACCCGGCCAAGCGTGACCCGTTCGCCCCACTGCCCGGTCCCGTGCTCTTTGTCGACCACGGTGACGAGGCAGCGCTGCGCGCGGCCGTCACGGAGCAGACGGCTGCGGTCTTCCTCGAACCGACGCTCGGCGAGGCCGGCGTTCTGCCTGCCCCGCCCGGCTACCTCGCCGCCGCCCGGCAGATGTGTGACCGCACCGGCGCGCTGCTGGTTATGGACGAGGTGCAAAGCGGCATCGGCCGCACCGGCCATTGGTTTGCGAGCCTCGCCGAGGGCATCCGGCCGGATGTGATCACCCTCGCGAAGGGGCTGGGCGGCGGGCTACCGATCGGGGCATGTATCGGCCTCGGCGCTGCCGGGCAGTTGTTTGCCGCCGGCGATCACGGCAGCACGTTCGGCGGCAACCCGGTGTCATGTGCCGCGGCGCTAGCCGTCCTGACCACGATCGCCGACGGGCACCTGTTGGACCACGTGAAGCGAGTCGGCCAGCATCTCGCCGACGGGCTGGGGGCATTGGACAGTCCGCTGGTCCGTGAGGTGCGTGGCAGCGGCCTGTGGCTCGCACTCGTTCTGGACGGCGCACACGCCGGATCCGTCGAGTCCGCGGCACGCCGCCGCGGCGTGCTCGTCAATGCGGTCCGACCCGACGTCATCCGACTCGCGCCACCACTGATCTTGACCGAAGCCGAGGTCGACGAGGCACTGCCGAGGATCGCCGGCGCGCTCGACGAGGTGGGCCGATGATCCGCCATTTTCTGCGTGACGACGACCTCGATCCGGCCGAGCTGCTCGAGGTCCTCGAGCTGGCCGACGCCATGAAGACAGATCGGCTCAGCCGCCAGCCGCTGGCCGGTCCGCGCGCGGTCGCGGTGATCTTCGACAAGCCGTCCACCCGAACGCGTATTTCGTTCAGCGTCGGCATTGCCGAGCTCGGCGGCTACCCGCTGGTGATCGACGCGCAGGCCAGTCAGCTGGGCCGCGGCGAGTCCATCCAGGACACCGCGCGGGTGCTCGACCGCCAAGTGGCCGCGATCGTCTGGCGCACGTTTGGGCAGGGTCGGGTCGATGCGATGGCCGCGGTCAGCCGGGTGCCGGTGATCAACGCGCTGACCGACCAGTTCCACCCGTGCCAGGTCCTCGCCGATCTGCAAACCGTGCGGGAACGCACGAAGCGGCTGGCTGGGCTGACCTTGGCGTATTTGGGCGACGCGGCCAACAACATGGCGCATTCCTACCTGCTCGGCGGCGCGACGGCCGGCCTACACGTCCGGGTCGCCGGGCCTGAGTCGCACCAGCCCGAGCCAACGGTCGTCGCCGACGCCGAACGGATTGCGGCCACGACCGGGGGCTCAATCCTGGTCGGCATCGATCCGCGCCGGATGCTTGACGGCGCCGACGTCGTCGCCACCGACACCTGGGTCTCGATGGGCACGGAGCAGACCCCCTCGACAGCCTTCGCTCCGTACGCGCTGGACGCCGTAGCGCTGGCGCAGGCCGCGCCGGACGCGATCGTGCTGCACTGCCTGCCGGCCTACCGGGGCGAGGAGATCACCGCCGAGGTCATCGACGGACCGCAAAGCGCGGTCTGGGACGAGGCGGAGAATCGGCTGCACGTCCAAAAGGCGCTGCTCACCTGGCTGCTTGAGCGAACCGGATGACCATCCAGACGAGCACCGATCGCGGCAGCAAGGCAGCCCGCCACTCGCGGATCGTGAGCGTGCTGTCCGCGCAGGCGGTGCACTCGCAGGCCGAACTCGCGGCGCAGTTGCGCAGGGCTGGGTTCAAGGTCACCCAGGCGACCCTCAGCCGTGATCTGGACGAGCTCGGCGCGGTGAAGCTACGCACCCCGGACGGGGGACTGCCGGTCTACGTCGTGCCCGAGGACGGTTCGCCGCTGACCGCGCGCACGGCCGCCGACGCCCCACCCCAGCGCCTCGCCCGCCTGCTTGGCGAGCTGCTCGTCTCGGCTCAAGCCAGCGGAAACCTCGTCGTGTTACGAACCCCGCCCGGCGCCGCGCAATTCCTCGCCTCCGCGGTCGACCGAGCCGGGCTGCCACAGGTGCTCGGCACCATCGCCGGTGATGACACGATCCTCGTCATCGCCCGAGATGCGCGCGGCGGTCGAGCGCTGGCCGACGATCTCATCCAACTTCCGCAGCACGCCCAGAACGGAGATCGGCAGCAATGAGCAAACGGGTCGTCCTCGCCTACTCCGGCGGACTCGACACCTCCGTCGCCATCGGCTGGATCGCCGAGCAGACCGGGGCCGAGGTGATCGCCGTCGCGGCAGACGTGGGCCAGGGTGGCGAAGACCTAGCGGTGATCCGGCAGCGAGCACTCGACTGCGGGGCCGCCGAATCCGAGGTGCTCGACCTGCGTGTGGAGTTCGCCGAGCAGTACTGTCTGCCGGCGTTGCGGGCCAACGCCCTGTATCTCGAGCGGTACCCGCTTGTCTCCGCCTTGTCGCGTCCGGTGATCGCCAAGCACCTAGTGGCGGCTGCGCTGCGCCACGGTGCCGACACCGTCGCCCATGGCTGCACCGGCAAGGGCAACGATCAAGTGCGATTCGAGGTGGGCATCGGGGCGCTCGCACCCGATCTCGGCGTCATCGCCCCGGTGCGCGACAGCGGGATGACCCGCGACAAGGCGATCGCATTCGCCGAGCACAAAGGACTGCCGATCGACCAGTCGAAACGTTCGCCATACTCGGTCGACCAGAACCTATGGGGACGAGCGGTCGAGACGGGTTTCCTGGAAGACCCGTGGAACGCGCCCATAGAGGACCTATACGCCTACACCTTGGCTCCAGGGGCGACCTCGGACGAGGTGGAGATCAGCTTCACCGATGGTGTCCCGACGGCGATCGACGGGAGATCCGTTTCGGTGCTGGACGCGATCCTCGAGCTGAACCGGCGTGCCGGAGCGCAAGGCGTCGGCCGTCTCGACATGGTCGAGGACCGGTTGGTGGGCATCAAGAGCCGCGAGGTGTACGAGGCACCCGGCGCTATCGCTCTCATCGTCGCCCACCAAGAGCTCGAGGACCTCACCATCGAGCGTGACCTGCGCAGATTCAAGTTCGGAGTCGAGCAACGCTGGACCGAGCTGGTCTATGACGGACTATGGTTCAGCCCGCTCCGGCGAGCGCTCGATGCCTTCGTCGACTCGTCGCAACGGCACGTCACTGGCGATGTTCGGCTGCGCCTGGCGGGTGGTCGTGCCGTAGCCACCGGACGGCGTGGCGCCGGCTCGCTGTACGACTTCGAGCTGGCCACCTACGACAGCGGTGACACGTTCGATCAGTCGCTGGCGAAGGGCTTCGTCCAGTTGTGGGGGCTGCCGAGCCGGATCGCCGCGCGTCGTGACCAGCGCGCATGACCGGAACCGCGCGGCTCTGGGGCGGGCGATTCCAGGGCGGTCCGTCCCCGGCACTGGCGGCGCTGTCGAGGTCGGTGCACTTCGACTGGCGACTGGCGCCATACGATCTGGCTGCCTCGGGCGCCCATGCTCGCGTCCTGCACCGGGCTGGGTTGCTCACCGATGACGAGCTGAGCCGGATGATCGGCGCGCTCGCCGAAGTCGCTAACGCAGTCGAAGGCGGTGAGTTTCGACCAGTCCCGCAGGACGAGGATGTGCACACCGCGCTCGAACGCGCATTGCTGGACAAGCTCGGTCCCCTGGGTGGCAAGTTGCGGGCCGGTCGGAGTCGCAATGACCAGGTAGCCACAGACCTTCGGCTGTACCTGCGTGATCACGCCCGCATGTTGGCCGGGGCGGTCGCTGATCTCGAGGCCGCGATCATCGCCGTAGCCGGCGCGCACCGCGATGTCGCGATGCCCGGCATGACCCACCTGCAGCATGCCCAGCCGGTACTGCTTGCCCACCACTTGCTCGCCCACGTGCAGGCGCTCGCTCGCGATGTCGACCGGTTGCGCGACTGGGACGTCCGGGCGGCGGTGTGCCCGCTAGGGGCCGGAGCACTCGCTGGTTCGTCGTTGCCTCTCGACCCCGCCGCGGTGGCGGCCGAGCTCGGCTTCGACCGCCCGGCCGCCAACTCGATCGATGCCGTTTCCGACCGGGACTTCGCCGCCGAGTTCTTGTTTGTAGCGGCGCTGCTCGGGGTGCACCTGTCGCGGATCGGCGAGGAGGTGACGTTGTGGGCCACCCCGGCGTTCGGCTGGGTGCAGCTCGACGACGCTTGGTCGACCGGGTCCTCGATCATGCCGCAAAAGAAGAACCCCGATATCGCCGAACTGGCGCGGGGGAAGTCCGGTCGCTTCATCGGCAACCTGACCGGACTGCTCGCCACACTCAAGGCGCTGCCGCTGGCCTACGACCGGGATCTGCAAGAGGACAAGGAACCGGTCTTCGACACCGTCGACCAGCTGGCGTTACTACTGCCGGCCCTCACCGGCCTGGTCGCGACCCTGCGTTTCGACACCGACCGCATCGCCGCGTCGGCGGCGACCGGATACGCGCTCGCGACGGATGTCGCCGAATGGTTGGTGCGCCGCGGTGTCTCGTTCCGGGATGCGCACGAGGTGGTGGGCGCCTTCGTCGCTTATTGCGAGCAGCGGGGCCTGGACCTGCCCGACCTCAGCGACGATGAGCGCGCCGGCGTCGACGCCCGACTGACTCCAGACGTCCGTGAGGTCCTGTCCATACCTGGGGCGCTGGGCGCGCGCTCGTCCATAGGCGGAACGTCGCCCGAGCGGGTGGCTGAACAGTCCGCCGAGCTCGCCGAGCTGGTGCGGGGACACCTCGCCTGGGCGCAGCGGAGCGTGGCGCCGTAATGCCGATCGATCGTGAACTGCTCGCCCGCCCGGCCGTCGAGCTCGCGCCCTGGCTGCTCGGGGGGGTGGTGACGTCGAATGTGGGCGGACACCACGTGGCGGTCCGGCTGACCGAGGTCGAGGCCTATCAGGGAACTCTTGATGCGGCGTCACACGCATACCGCGGCCTGACCGCCCGCAACGCCGTGATGTACGGCCCGCCAGGGCATTTGTACGTGTACTTCAGCTACGGCATGCACTGGTGTGCAAACCTCGTATGTGGACCGGACGGCAGGGCGGCGGCAGTCCTTCTGCGGGCCGGTGACGTGGTGGACGGCTTGGACGCGGCCTGGTCTCGCCGCCCCGCGGCACGATTTGCCCGCGAGCTGGCCCGAGGGCCGGCCCGGCTGGCGTCCTGTCTCGGCATCTCTGGTGCGCTCAACGGTGTCGATGTCTGCGCGGCCGATTCGGCGCTGCAGCTGACCAGCTTGCCGGCCGGTCGGGTGGCCTCGATCCGCAGCGGTCCCCGGGTCGGGATCAGCGCCGCTGCCGAGCAGCCGTGGCGCTTCTGGATCGACGGCGACCCGACTGTATCGGCATTCCGTCCGGGTGGACGACCATGCGCCAAGGGCGCCCGGCAGACTGACCCATCGTGACCCACGATCTGTCCCTGCCGCCCCAATTGCGCGACACCTACAATGTCCTGGCCTCCGGTGTGGCGCAGATCCTGCCGACCGAGGGACTTGCCGAGCGGCTCATCGCCGCCCGGCGCGAGGAAAGACCGCTGCGCGTCAAGCTCGGCATCGACCCGTCCGGCGCCGATCTGACGCTGGGTCACGCGGTTGTCCTGCGCAAGCTTCGCCAGTTCCAGGACGCCGGCCACCTCGCCGTCCTCGTCGTTGGCGGCTTCACCGGACAGGTCGGGGATCCCTCGGGCCGAACGGACACTCGGGCCGCGCAGTCGGCCCAGGAGGTCGTCGCCAACGCGCACGGCTACTTCGACCAGGTGATGCGCATCCTCGCGCCCGATCGCACCGAGGTGGTCAACAACGTCGACTGGCTTGGGACGATGACGCTTTCCGAGATCCTCGGCTACACCAGTGAGATCACCGTGGCCCAATTGTTGGAGCGTGATGACTTTGCTCGGCGCTTCGCCTCCTCCCAGCCGATCACCCTGTCGGAGTTCTTTTACCCGCTGCTACAAGGCATCGACTCGGTCGAGATCCGCGCCGACATCGAGATCGGCGGCACGGATCAGACGTTCAATAACCTGGTGGGCCGCGCCCTCCAGCGGGCGCGTGGCCAAGCTCCGCAGACGGTGATGACCGTGCCTCTTCTCGTGGGAACCGACGGGGTGGAGAAGATGAGTAAGTCGCTCGGCAACTTCATCGCGATCGACGACAGCCCGGACGAGCAGTTCGGCAAGGTGCTGAGCATCCCAGACAACGTGGTCGGGACGTATGCACGGCTAGCGACCGATCTGACCCCCAGTGAGGTAGAGCAGATCGAGCGACAGATCGACGCAGGTGGCAGTGCCGCGAACGCAGCGAAACGGCGAGTCGCTCGCTCGATTGTCGGGCTCTACCACGGGGGAGAGGACGCGGTCAGAGCCGAGGAGCGATTCGACGCCATTCACCGGCACGGCGAGTTGCCGGCCGACCTCCGCGACGTCGAGCTACCCGACGGTGCCACCGTGCATCTGCCTTCGTTACTGGTTTCGGCCGGCTTGGCGGCGAGCTCGAGCGCTGCCAGACGACTGATCGACGAGGGGGGCGCCCGGCTGGATGGGCAGTCGATACCGGCTCACCAGTACGACCGACCGGCTACGGACTTGGACGGAGCGGTCCTCTCGATCGGCAAGCGCAAGGCAGTACGACTCGGTCGTCGCAGATGACGAAGACATGGCGTATTGCCCGTTCTCCGTCGATTGGCAGGGCGATTTGCCGGCGGGACGCTTGATTTGACGTGTCCCGGCGGCCAGGACTACCCTTTGTCTCGTTCGACCAACGGTCGCGGTGTCTGTTTCGTCAGCTTCGGCAACCCGTCGGATATCCCCCAAGCTC